>DASXSW010000057.1:0-7642 GCA_036505755.1 Binatia bacterium
TTCCTTTTGCTGCTGCAACTTTGATCACGCGCCGGTCCATAATCAATACGCGCGGTCCGGTCATCGAAAAATTTGTGCGCGTGACCGCCGAGGCGATGAAAATACTTTTCACCGATAAAGAAACGACCTACAAAGTACTGGGTAAGCAATTGCGGATCGGTGATCGTAAACTGTTGGACGCCGCCTATGACGAAGAGATCAAGGTGTTAGAGCCTCGGCTGGAATTCAAGACCGAAGCGTTTCAGGCGATCATCGACGAGACCGCGAAAGTCGAAGCCCGTGCAAAAAAAATTAAACCCCAGGATCTCGTCGATAGACGTTACCTTGATGGACTGCAAAAAAGCGGTTTCTTCGATAAGCTATGGGCGGGAAGGTGAGCGGACCCTGGATTTGCCAGCGGACACTGCCTACACCGAGCGGTGAAAGTACTGACTATCGGTCACTTCAGATCTCCTCCCCTGAATCCAGGTGTGATAGCGCTGCGATGAAATGTGGTCCGTGGCCTATCGCACATGGCACTGTTGATTTCTCGTCGCAGATGATTATTTTTTGCCGCTCGTGTCTTCGCCCGATGCATTTATTCAAACCGCTCGATTGCCCAACAAGCAATGCGCCGTGTCCTCGTTAAGTTATCATCAGCTAAGTATTACGTCGGGAAGAGTAGCTAGCTTTTCACTTCACTCTCTAATTCGTCACCCGACGAGCGAGCTCAACAGCAATTCCTTCAAACGCATATTTCCGGCTTCTCTTGCGCGCGTCTTTTAGGATGGATCGATAGCGCCAATTTCGTGCATCCAAAGCAGAGACGTGGGGAGTATCCGGTGTGGTGCCTGTCTGCTTGCACAATTCCTCGCTTCAAGTATGTTGAAGCGGCCACGAGAATGGCCGGATACAAACCGGCGATCATGACTTCGCGCCATTCCATCGAAAGGAATGACAACATGACCCCACAACGATACAATTCTGCAATCCAGCGGGTAAAAGGCTTTCTCGAATTGGCTTCGGGCCTCTACGACACCTCCCTTTCGTATCAGACTCAACGAGCGGCTGAAGGCGTCCTGCAAACGGATTCGCGGCTCGGCTACTATTTACAATTGTCTCTGCTGCCGCGCGGCAAACAGGGCGAATGCATCTCGCTCTCGTTCGCGGCGGACAGTTTTCGCGAGATCAAATTGCTCGCGGAGGGCAAAGTCGCCGTCGCGTGGATCAATCCCTCGGCTTCCGTGACCCTTGCCTATCGTGGAACGGGGCCACTACGCGGCCGGGTCCCGTTGCGGAGCATCGCGACCTTTCCTTCATGGGATGTGATGGGTTTTGCCGTTCATGAGTCGACCGGGATTACCTCGCTGGCACAGATTAAGAACGAACGAATTCCCATCCGTCTATCCACCGGACCGGCCAGCGCGCGCGATTTAATCGAGAGTCCGGTGACTTTCATGGTGAGCGCGGCTTTGAAAGCGGCAGGATTCACTTTTGGCGATATCCGCAAGTGGGGTGGAAAAATTCAAGCCATCTCCCGGCCGAGCCACCCGGACCGCCGCGCGGCAATCGAGAAGGGCACAGTCAACGCTGTTTTCGACGAAGGCATTAAGAGCTGGGGTCAAAGTGTGCTCGAGCATGGCTTTCGCTATCTCCCGATCGAAGGGGCGGTGCTGAGAAAACTAAAAGCCATGGGCTACCGACCCGGATTCGTGCCGAAATCACAGTTCAAGGGTCTCACCGCCGATGTCCCGACCATTGATTTCAGTGGCTGGCCAATGGTCGTGCGCGCCGACATGCCGAAGGACGTTGCCTACGCGCTCTGCGAAGCCATTGAACTGAGGCAGAAATCGATCCCCACCGATAACTTTAGGCCGCTCAGCATCGCCGATCTGTGTGCCAACAATGAAGAGGCACCCTATGACGTGCCACTTCATCTCGGTGCGCGAAAATTTTACGGCGAGAGAGGTTATCTCAAGTAGCTCGAATGATAGCCCCGTCTCATCGCCCGACCGACGGCGCTTGAATCACAGTTCAGACTCGACGCACCACTAGCGATTAGTGCACTCGCGTTTGGCTAGGATTGCGTGTCAGCAACATCTCGATCGTGATCGAGGGTGTGAAGATCTTGCGGGCCGCCATGGAGACGATCCGGCTCGCTGCGTTGCCTCCAGGTCATTGCCTGATACCGAGGATCTCGTTGTAGAGCTTCGTGTTTGCGTCGGCGTTCGCCGCAGCTTCGATATCCTGAACGACCCGCTTGTAACCCTTAAAGATTCGCGGTGGTTCGGCGTCGACGCCGGTGCGTCCCGGCACGCGATGAAAAGAGCGGATCATTTCCTGCCCCTTTTTTGACAGCACGAAGTCGATAAAGAGCTTGGTCGCGTTGGGATGCCGGGATTGCGCGGCCAGCATAATGGCGTTCAACTGGACAAAGACCGGCTCCAACGGTAGCCAATCCACCGGCGCGCCGCGAGCGACAAAAGTCTGCAAGGTGTTTCCCGACGCGAGAGTCAGGGGAAATTCACCACCCGCCAACAATTGAATCCTGCTAGACGGGGCGCCGGCCTGCAAGGCCGGTTCCTGCTTGGCGAGCTGTTGAAAATAGCGAACGGCTTTTTCTTTGCCCCAAACTCTGATGAGACCGGAAAGGATCAGGCTGCCGTTGTCGGTGCCGAGGGCAATCTTTCGTCCTCTCCATTTAGGCTGTAAGAGGTCCTCGTAATTTTTTGGAAGCTCGTCTTTTTTGACCATGCGGGTGTTGTAGCCGAGAAACCACGGCACGACGTAGGCGGTATGCCAGTATCCTTCCTTGTCTTTCAAGTCTTCATCGTAAAAATTCGCTTCGGATGAAACATATCGCGCGAGCAAGTCGCGTTTTTTTAGCGGCAACACGCTCTCGTCGTTCGTGTTCAGAACGTCGAACAGACCTTTTTGTGCTCTCGCTTCGTTTAGTATTCGATTGATAAGAACACCCGAGCCGGAACGAATGACGTTGACGCGGATGAAAGGGTAGTCTTTTTGAAAAGCCTCGGCCATCGGGTTGGAATCTTGCAGGCCGGCGCTGGTATACCAAACGACCTCAGTTTCTTTCTTGGCTCTTTCTATCAGAGCCGCCCGGTCCGTATCCTGGCCGTTCACATTGGTGGATACCGCTCCCAACGCGAGAATCAGACATATCAAAATCCGGCATGACGCCCTATGCGACATGGGCCCTCCAGATTTGTGTTATGGATCATTTCTACAATCGGCCGAGGATCTTCGCTCATATTTTCCTTAACGCACGCTAATTTGTGCAGGTGTGCTTCGCATTCGGTTCGATGCGTCACAGTTACATCGGATGAAATGACTAAGTCAAACCTTGGGCACATGATTCACCGTCGCAAAAATTGTTCGGCTTGACGGTGATGGGCGCGAGAGTAAGGCGCGTATTCGGCGTGGAAAATGGCCGCTGGTTGGCTACGAGAGTGGTCGGCGTTGGTGACGAAGCGCCTGCTGTCGGACCGGCATCTATGCCGCGAAGAATGCGAAAGCGCGTACCTCGATGCTCTGGCGCGGCGGAGCGTTGGGAGGAGAAGCCGGGTCGACGAATGATGTGTGAGGCGTGAAACGAGCCCGGCCGTCCTTTTCGGAATCGTAAACTTTGAACACCAACGCCTCATCGCGGCGCATCTCAGGAAAATAGAACCACCGGTGATTGGGATTGTATTTCAGCCGGTAAGTCTGTCCCACTCGGTGAGGATAGCGACGTTCCGCTACGAGCAGATCTTCCATCTCTACGCTCTTGGCGTCGGCTACGGCCAGAGGATTTGCCTGGATCGGCTGATTGATCGCCCGCCACACTTGGATGATCGCGAAGCGGCGCCCGAGCAATGCCTCGGCCTCATCCGGGAGAGCTTCGCGCACCCGCTCTGGTCCGGACCACTCAGTATAGTCGTTGTGCGCCGAGAGCACGGGCTCGCGAATAAGCCTCGTCTCTCGCTCCGCCTCGTCGCCCGAACGTAGCGTGTGATCGAAGATGACGACGCGGGAAGCCCGCGATGTTTTTTTGATCAGCTCCTCGACCTCCGGGTAATACACAGACTCCAACTGCGCTGCGTCGAAAAAGTCGGCGACTTTCGTCCGATGCTCCACCAGCACAAAACCTTGCTCCTCGAGCGAGAGCTGGTCGGCGAACCGCCGGCCATTCTGGACTGTCATCTGCTTCAACTCGTGGGTTCCGGTTCTGCGCCGCCGAATATTGTTCGGACCGAAAGTCTCGTTTACCAGCTTTTCGCCGGTCTCCAAGGTGTAGGGAATACCGACAGTCATTGCTTGGTTCATAAGGACTCCTACGTTATTCCTTCGATACTTCAGCGCGTTCTTGGATCGGTTTTGGGTATAATAGATTCACGGCGATAGGAGAAGAGCCTCAACCTCCGCCTGCATATTACATGGGGCAAAAACAGTCAAGTTAAGGTAGTGGTTCAGTTTGGGAAAGATCTCTTACTTTGTTCGAGATGACACATAGCCTATGTAGTTGTCATTCCGAGCAAAGCGAGGAATCTTTCTCGATTTTAAGAGTAATGGTGGATTGAAAATGAACCACTACCCAAGTTAATTGATTACGAACCGCGCCCCCGGTGGCAATTGCGCCTCATCGGCTTGTGATTTAGATAGCTAATATTCGACCTGCCTTGACAGCATTAGTACCTCTGGCATATCTCAGGTCCTTGCGCCCATCATCGACATTAACCAGTAGCCAGCAGGAGGTGAGCACATGACACAGTTTCGTGGCGATGCCGATGCCTTGCATGTCGCAACTTACTCAGGTTGGTATCGGTTTGAACAGCGAGACGAACAATGGACTCAGGTCGAAAAGGCGCTGACTTTCTGGAAACTGACCGGGCTGCAAGTCGATCCTCTCGAACCGCGCCACGTCTATGCGGCGACGGAACATTCCGGACTATTCGTCAGCGCCAACGGAGGCGCAGAATGGAAGCGGGCAAAGCCCAATGTGCCGCGCTTGACGACCGTTTCTTTGCTGGCACTTCCCGGAGCGATACTTGCGGGCACCGTGCCGGCCGCGCTTTACTGCGCGGCTAACGGCGGCGAATGGCGGGAACTCGAAGGCGTGCGCCTCGGCACGGTTAGCGGCAGCTTCCCGCCAAGTCCCGAGCTAGGCGCGCGCACGCGTTTTCTCGCCGCCGACAATCAAACGCCACGCCGTCTTTACGCTGCCATCGAAGTTGGCGGTCTGCTCGTGAGCGACAATGAAGGCCAGGATTGGGCCGCGGCCGTGACAGGTCTGGATGACCCCGACGTGCATCAAGTTCTGCCGAGCGAGCGAACCAAGGGACTCGTCGTCGCGGCCTGCGGCGAAGGTGTGTATCGGAGCAAGGATCGAGGCGAACATTGGGAAAAGATTACCCCTTCGGGAGCGCGCACTTTTGGCTCGGCGGTCACGGAAGATAGCGGTGGAAACATTTACCTTGGCATAGCTCTCGGCCGGCCAAATACTTGGCTGCGCTCAAAGCGTGCCGATGCCGCGGTCTTTGTTAGCCAAGATGGCGGCGCACATTGGGACGTCCTGATCGAAGGACTGAGCGGCGGGGTTATGGCCATGTGTCCGGGTCTCGGCGGGCAGGGCGTTTTCGCTTCCACGTCAGAAGGTGATGTGTTGAGCGTGGACTCATCCGGCGCGCGCACGATCATCAGCGGGCTTCCGTCGATCACGGCGCTTGCCCTGGGGGCATGAAGCAATTATTTGCGCGAGATCTGCAGAAGAATCTTGTTCCATTTTTCGATCGTGTTGGCGTATTCGTAGGTCGATAGACCCTGCTCGGGATACCAGCGCTTGAAACCGTATTCCTTGCGCGGGCTGCCGTAGCCATATTTTTCCGCAAATAATTTTTGCCCTTCAGGGCCGATCATGAAATCGATGAACAGCAGCGCCGCGTGCGGATGTTGCGTGTGTAAGAATGCAGCCAGGCTGCCGGCGTTAGTGGGCACCAGATCACCGGGAAGCCAGGCCACTGGCGCGCCTCTGGCCGCAGCCAGTCTAACGTTGCTGTCCACGGCCGTAAACGTGACTGGCACTTCGCCTGAAACGACTAACTCATTCAAGCCGAGCGCCGGCAGCGCATATTGCTTGATGTCCTGGCCCGCTAACTTTCTAACGAACCCGTCGCCCTTTTCTTTCAGCATCGCGCCGACGACTCGAGTGCCGATTTCTTCGTTGCTGATGCCCATCTTGCCTTTTAACGCGGGTTTTAACAGGTCATCGAAGTTCTTGGGCACATCGGCGCCCGCTATAGCATTCTTGTTGTAACCGATGCCGGCATAGGATTCGCGATCCACGGTGGTGTAAAATAAACCTCCCGAAGCTTTGTCTTTCGAGCCCTCGGGATAATCCGCTAGATGCGGCGAGGTGTAAGGCAAAAGCAGCTTATTGTCGCGCACCAGCATCAGCGAGCCAGGCGTGGTTTCGATGGCGTCGACAATGTAACGCTTTGCTTGAGCCTCGCTCAAGATTCTGCTGGCTAAATTCACGGCCGGCGCGCGATAGAGCTCCACACTGACACCGGGGTATTTGGCTTCGAAAAACTTGGCCATCTCCTTGTAAACCGTGAGCGACGTGTACCATACGATTTTGCTTTCCTTCTTCGCCCCTTCGTACAGCAAGCGTTCGCGGTCCGGCCCTAAATACTTTGCCAGTTCGGCGGCGGTCTTGGGCTGAGAAGTTTGGCACCATGCGGTTCCTAACAGGCCGGCAGAAATAAGGATGACAAGCATCGACGTTTTCATGTTTCGCCTCCCGGAGTGCTGCGCTGCATTGGGTAGCAATATTCAATTACGGAGTGTTATGTCAATTGAGGGGCCGGCCGTCCCTACGAAGGCATGTCAAAATGAAATACGATTTGGAAAAACACCAATAAAAAGGAGACTAACCCATGGCGACAAATTACCAGACCCTACTCATGACCAAAGCAGGCGGCGTAACGACGATTGCGTTCAACCGTCCGGAAAAACGCAACGCGATGAGCCCGCAGCTGCACGGCGAGATGTTCGAGCTGCTGACGGATCTGCGTTACGACAAGGAGACGCGCGTGATCGTGCTGACCGGCGCCGGCGAAAATTTTTGCGCGGGCCAAGATCTCAAGCAGTATTCCCTCGAAATGGAAAGCCAGCCCGAGCGGGTGCGCGACGAGGTGCGCGAGAAAGTCAGGCGTTGGCGCAATCAAATGCTGCGAACTTTGCCACAGCCGATCATTGCCAGGATCACCGGCTGGTGTCTCGGCGGAGCACTCACCGTGACGGCGGGATGCGACATCGCCATCGCGTCGGAGGATGCGCTCTTTGGTCTGCCCGAAGTCAACTTCGGCCATTTTCCCGCCGGTGATACGACGGCGGTGCTAACCGAACATCTTCGACCCAAGCACGGACTCTATTATGCACTGACCGGCAAGATGATGTCGGCGAAGGATGCGGAGCGGATCGGTCTCATCTCAAAAGCAGTGCCACGCGCCGAATTGGACAATGAAGTTGCCGAGCTCGCCAAGTGTCTTTCTGAGAAAAGTCCAATGGCGCTCAAGGCCGTGAAAGAAGCGTGGTACTTCAGTTGGTATTCGGCGCCCGATGTCGCCTACGAGATTTCCAATTTGATCTCCCAGCGCACCATACG
>DASXSW010000058.1:0-11631 GCA_036505755.1 Binatia bacterium
CCGACGACGCCGGGCAATTTGAGCGCCGGTGCCTCAGCTATTTTTACGATCCGCGCGTGCGCGTGCGTGCTCCGCAGAATCGCGGCATGCACCATGCCGGCGCGGTGAATATCACCGACATATTTGCCGATGCCGCGCAAAAGCCGCACGTCTTCCTTGCGCTTAACTCTCGATCCGATGTAGGGCATTGAAGCTCCGTCAGACTGTTGCTTCTTTTCAGAATTCCGATCGTTACCCTCACCCTAGCCCGCTTCACAGGCGAGGGAATCGGAATTGCAATCTAGGTTCGCCGCGCGCTCAAAGTCTTCGCTGCTTCCTGAATTGCGGTGACGATATTTTGATAGCCCGTGCACCTGCACAGGTTGCCGCTGAGCCATTCGCGGATCTCCGCTTCGCTCGGATTAGGTATCTCTTTTAATAGTGCTTCCGCGGTGAGCAGTATTCCCGGCGTGCAAAAGCCGCACTGCAGGCCGTGCAGTTCCCAGAACTTTTCTTGGAGCGGGTGCAGCTCGGTTGCGTTCGGCGCGATCCCTTCCACCGTTTTTAACTCAGCGTCGTTCGCTTGCACTGCGAAGAGCAAACAGGAACGCACCGGCTCGCCGTTCAGCAAGACCGTACATGCGCCGCAAACGCCATGCTCACAACCCACGTGCGTCCCCGTGAGCCCGAGATCGTCGCGCAAGAAATCGGTTAGAAGCTTACGTGGTTCTACTGCGGCGCTGTAATCGCGGCCGTTGATCGTTAGGCGCACCTGCCGGGTGCTCATTGTGGCGGTCCTTTCATCTGCTCAGCAGCGTGTTGTGCCGCTTGTACGAGCGCGCGGCAGGCCAGCGCCGCGCCGGCGGCGCGACGATATTCAGCGCTGGCGTGAATGTCCGAATCCTGCTCCAAATTCTCAGTTGCGCGTCGAGCCGCGTCGCGAAACAGCGGTTCCGATGGCTTTTGTCCGAGCAGAAATTCTTCCGCTTTGCGTGCCCGAATCGGCGTTGTGCCGGTGAGCGTGAGCCGGGCATGGTGGATAACACCGCTCGCATCGAGAGCGAGGACCGCGGCGGCTCCCGCCAGCGCAAAATCGCCATATCGACGGCTAACTTCTTGGTACGACCAACCGGCTTTCGCCGGCAATGACGGAACACTTATTTCTACCAAAAGTTCCCCGGGCTCGATCACAGTAGTCATATAGGAAAGAAAAAAATCTTCCGCGCGCGCGGTGCGTTGATTGCCCGTCGATCGCAAAATGAATGACGCATCGAGCGTTACCATCGCTACGGGCAGCTCGGCAGCCGGAAAAGCGTGGGCTAAACTGCCGCCGACCGTGCCGCGGTTGCGGATTTGAATATGGCCGATAAAGGCAGCGGCGTCGCGCAGCAGCGGCCAACGCTTGGCAACCTCAGCCGAACGTTCGAGTATACGCTGGCGGGTCGTCGCACCGATGCGCAGCGTGTCATCGTCCGCTGTCAAATAGCTGAGCTCGTTGACGCCGTTCAGATCGATCAGATGCGCCGGCCGGATGAGTCGAAAATTCATCAGCGGCACAAGACTCTGACCGCCGGCAAGCGGGCGCGCTTGATCGCCGAACTGCGCCATCAAGCCCAGCGCTTCATCAACTGAGGCCGGATCGTGGTAATCAAATTTTGCCGGTTTCATATTGGCTCAGTTCATGGCGCATTCAATTCGGCAGCATTCCCGAAACAATTGCTTTACTTGCTCGTATCAATCGTTGATTTCCTCTGTCAAGCAGCGGCGGCACCGCAGGCGAATGTTGCGTCGACCGCCGATTCATTGGCGACATCGACGGCGTGAAAGCTCCATCCCGATGCAGGCGACCGTTTCGAGTCGAGCTACGTACACGGCGGCGCCTTGATCGTGCAGCCGCGATCGCGCCGCCGATAGCGCCACCGCCGCCGGTGATGACCGCAACACGGCCTTGTTCCTGTGCTTGAGCCACGCTAGCGATTTCGCCTCAAGCTGACGCGAGGGTATGCGCGACCGTGATACGCTCAGCGCGGTAGAACTCGCCGAGAAAGTCTTCCCCGTCTTTGTAGGCGCGGTTCGGCACCAGGCGCGCGGCAAACGACACCGGGAGCGGATCGATATCAAAAGGATAGGGACGCAGGACAGCTTTGTTTTCACCGATCGTGTCGATATTGATTTTCACCGCAGGCTGGCCATGTTTCGTCGGTATGTCGACGTCGTTTAACGAATTTGTCGGTCCGAGCTTACGCGCCTTACTGTTCAGCGGATAACGGTTACAGACAAACTGCGCCAGTTGGTCGAAGACCTCCATGTACTCGTAGTTGGTCCATATCTGCTCGTTGGAACAATGCTGAGCGAACTGTTCCGATCGGCGCAGCTGTTCGAGTAGTTTTAGACGCAGCTCTTCCTGGTGATCGACGTACGCCTTAACGCGCGGGTCCGAAGTGCGATCCGGCGGATAGGCATATTTGCCGTATCCGGCGTTCATGAGCGCCACGCCGTGCATCGCCATCAACATGGCCGAGTAAGGATCTCGGCTTAGGACCCGGTCCACCGAGTTTTTGTAAAAATCGAGACGGAGCTGGCCCAAATACTTAAGGCTGCCGTCATGATAATCGAGCGGGAAACCTTTGTCGTTCAGCGTCAACGGTTTCATCTCCCATTCCCACCAGCCAATATCATGCTCGGTGGCGGCCAATACGACGGAGGAATAAGGCTCAGGCCGATCGAAGTCTGGGTTGCCCCAATGCGCCGCGAAGTAGCCTGCCACCCGCGAGTGGTCGATCTGCAGCGCCAAAATTATACGCGCATCGTCGTATGGATAGGCCATCATAGGTCATTTCTCCTTCATCGCCGCGGCGCGCGGCAAATTTTCCGTGTGCGGATTCCTTCCGCGACGGGTCAAATAAGAGTCTCGCCGCCGAAGAGCTCGGCCACCGGAGCTTACATGGAGTTCATCGATTTTACCGCGCCGGTTACAGCGGCGCGAACGTCCTCAGTCCTCACCACCGTTTCGTAACTGATTCTCATGGCGTCGAGCAAGGGCTCCGCTCCCCAACCGAATGGCACCGAGAACCAGCGCTGGTCGTGGAAACCGCCGCGATGGGCGATCAGCAGCAGCATCGGGATACCGAAGGGGACCGGACGAACACGTAGCCACTCAGGTTTGCGTAGTCGCCTTCCTCCGCGGCATGCTCGCCGTAGAATCTAAGCAACGAAGGGTATGAATAGTACTACACTTGTAGCTTCGTACATGCAGTTACCGGCACGCGTATTGGTACGCTCATTGCCAAAATTGTTCGCTGCAGCGATTTCGATGATATGGCCTCGTGAAAGTCCGTAGTAAAAATAAGGCGTGGTAAACTCGGGAATGAGCTCGATCCGGCGCATCTCGTCAGGATCGCGGCCAATCTCCTTGACGAAATCTATCAAGTATTCCGGATGAGGCGCCTCCTCATGAGTATAAGCAATGTATTAAGACCTACGCGATCCCCAATCGACACTACTCAATCCTGACGGGATCACCAGAGCGGATCAAGCCCCCGGATTCTACCGCAGCATATACACCGACGTTGGCATGATTGTGCTGGACTGCGGTCCGCAGAATTCCCGGATCTTTTGAGAGATCACCTTGCGCGAGAGTGGTCATGACGCAGCGGCCGCAAGGACCGGTAATATTCAGCCGCACCGCTGTTCCAATCGCGAGCGTGCGACCCACCCAAGCATTCTCCGCAAAACCCTTCTCACTAGAGGCCAACCGCACTACCACGTTCGGACGAAAGCGCCGCAAATCGAAGCAACCTTGCGGATATAGCTCGCTTAGCCGTTCGAGCGTAGCCGTGGTCAATAGATGAACCATCGCACAGTCAAAAAAAGTTCCTTCAGGTAAAGTGAAATCTGTGACCGTGTCCTTATAGTCGAGCCCTTCGATGTCCGGCCAATACTCCTCGGCGTTGATTTTTTCGCGCAGCGCCGTACGAAATGTCACCTCACGATTGAGCGCCTTTGAGAGAATCTGGTCGAGATCACCTTGGTCACTCGTGACTTCTGTACCGTCGGGGAAAGTAATGCGCACTCCGGGGAGCATCGTCGCGGCGCGAGACGGTTCGACAAAGGCAGCCCGGAAGTCGAACAACCGCGGCCATTTTCTTGGGTTCTTCGCCGTTGCCGCCTTGCCGTCGGCGCGATCGATTAGGGCAAACGCACGATCACCAAAGAGCCCACGTTCGGTAATTTCACTCGCGCTTAATTCTTCTCCCAGCATGGATTTGACCGGATACCGCCAAAGGGAGACCACGGAACCCAGCTCTGGCTGAGCGGCGTTCGACATATTGCGCTCCTTTCTGCTCAGTTCGACAATCGCTTTTTCCTCGACTTTTGGCTGAAAATAAAGACGCCAGCACACCGGGCGATCCAATCGCTCGAGCGGCTGGCGCTAAACTCTCGGTCCTCATTTCCCCCTCCGAGAAACATTCGATTTAGTCGCTGGCCTCAGATCAGACACAGAAGCCTTCTCAACGATGGGGGAAGCTTATTATGAGCGGAGAGATATCACACGAGTAAAGTCTGTCAATACGAGAGTCACAGCAATTCGCGGAATTTTTTCGCTTGCGGTTCGAGGTCATTGAAGCTCGTGGCGGAGGACATTGCACTGCCGAGGTCCTCAGAATGCTCGGGTGTCAGAAGGGGCAGGCTCAAACTTCGGCCGCGTGTTTAGCAAAAGAAACATTTCGTGGCATACTGCGTCTCATGTTTTTATCACATCAAACAATTGAGAAGTACATTGATGAAGGCAAAATCCTTATTGGACCTCACTTTGATAAGAAAAACATACGCCCCGTCGGTATCCGTATCCATCTTGCCAAAAATCTGCTTCTGCCCGAGCCTAATCAGGTTGTAAGTCTAACAGTGGGGCAGGAGCTCAAATATAGGGAAATAGATCTGACTAGAGAGGACTTTCTATTGGAACCAGGGCAATTTGTGCTTGGAGCAAGTTATGAAGCGATACAAACTCCTCCAAACGTATTGGCCATTTTAGATGGGAGAAGCACGGTAGCTCGTCTCGGTCTTACCATTCATATAACCGCTTCTGTGATTGACGGAACATTCGAGACACCACACGTCGCGGTGTTAGAAATAAAAAACGTCGGGAACTTTAAAATCAGATTAAACTTCAAAGATCCAGTAGCCATGATGCTTTTTGCAGAGTTAAAAGATCCTGTAACGCAAAAAATACAGACCCAATACGGTGCTGGTCAAAGCAAAGCAACTCCCCCGAATTTACGATTTAGAACCGGCGATGATAAATAAGTCATCTCGGTCACTCGAACGGAACGGCACATCGAGAGGAAACTTTCCACTGTCGTCTCCGGTGCTCGAAATAGCCTCGTTCCTTTCATTCCTCCCTAAGTTAGTCCAGCTAGTCAACAACGTTCCTATATGACATTTCGAGAATTCCCGAAACGTGAAAGTTCCTGCCGAATCTGTCCTTGAACGTTTGAACCCTTGAACTTTGAACCGGCGGTCAGCCTGTGACGCGTTGAACGGAGCGCGCGCGATTGAACGACTGGAACGATTGGAACTGGCTGCTCTATAGATAAAGCTGTGGCTTCATCGTCTCTAATCCCGTCATTACCTGCGTGGTGGAAGGGGATCCATTCCAGCGATGGTTTTAAAAACTCTAACGACTTCAATATCCCGCGGAAGCTCCGCGACAAGTTTCTGCTGGTCTTCCGGCATGAGTGGCGTTGGATGAAGTCCAAGAAGTTTTTTGTATTGTTCGTGAAATTGGCGATCTTCGAAAGAACTGCGAAAGGCTTGCCTGAGTATCTCGACGAGTTTCTCCGGTGTGCTTGGGGGCAGATAAATTAGCGTTCCCACTCCCCAAAAAACCCGCGACATGATCAGAACTTGGCTCTCTATCTCAGACCGCACGAAAGCCTCGATTTCAGGCAAATCGGCAAATTGACGGGGACGATGTCCTTTGGGAATCTCTAGAATCGCATGGAAATCGACGAGCTTTTTGTATCCCTCTGACATCGATACCGTGTCGACCGCGACCGCTCTAGCATCGATTTCACCTCGCTCCAAGGCGATATCCAGCTCAGTCCCTCCATAGCCCACAACGAATTTCGAATCTTTGAGACCTAAAAGCCAAGCGAACAACCGGCTCCGAATGTACTGTACGTGGCCCACCGATTGGCCTCCGATTCTGAGCCCCGAAGCACCGCGCAGCTTTTCCAAGTTGTTTATACCGAGAGCTTTTCGGGTGACAAAAATATTATTGTTCTCGCTGAAAGGGGACCCCAGATAGATAAACTTGTCAGGATTATATTCGACACCCGGCTCGCCGAGTATGGCGCTTGCGAGTACGCCCGGAGAGCTGGCGCCGATCGTCAGTCCCTCCGCTTTTGCTCTATACACGTAATTGGCGGCCTTTCGGCCCCCTCCTCCAGGCATATATTCTGGAACGATAGTTGGATTCCCAGGAATGTACTTTTGCAGGAAGGGCAGGATAGCTTTAGTTCTTAAGTCGCCTACGCCTCCAGGACTGCGCCCTTCAATAACTGCAATTGTTTTCCCTTTGTAATAAAGCGATTGGGTGTTGCTGTCCTTTGGGAACAATAGAATAAGTGCCCAAAAACCGAATCCTAGCCAACGGCTAACGCGTCTCATTTTTACCCCTCCACGCCCTCAATTTAGTATCGACCCGTTGTTCGACCGCGGTCGTAAGGCGGGCAAACCGGACTTGTCAAAAAGTTGCTCGCCTCCACAAACTTTAGCTAGGGACTTATTCCGGTTCTCAAAGTCGTGTCAAGAGGTGTGAAAACCAAGAAGAAAAGGTTCGCGTCCCCTTTCCCCGCCCCTTCGATGTTTTCCGCGTGGCGAGGAAGTTCATAGGAGGTCGCGCTTTACTCGACGAGACCAGCTGCGCGTGAAGAACGGCTCCTCATTCTCGTACGCCGCAAGTTCAGCTTCGAGCACGAAATCGTCAGCGGTTGAGGAGAAGCGAGTACGCGTCTCGACGCGGGTTTTCCACGACTGACGGCGAAACCAGGTCTTGTGAATAACCTCAGCCTCAGCCTTTTCCGGATCTTCTTCGCCGATGCGAAAAAGCTTGAGCATCGTCTGGCCGACCTCGAGGTCAATCGCCTTGATATGTACCAATCTTGCGTTCTCCAAGTCGGCTCGGCCGGTAGAGATGGTGTAGACCGTCTCATTCGTCGCACGGTCTCGCTCGATGATGCGCTTCAGCGAGGTAGGCCGAAGCTCGGTTGTTTCTGCCGCCGCGCGCTCGGACGGTTCAAAGGGTCTGAGCGCGCCGTCTCTCGGATCCGGCGGTCGCACCGGAAGATCGACAAAACTTTTAGCGGTAAAAAGGCTCAGCGTTGCAGGCCGCGGCGCCGGCCAAGCGATCGGCCAGTAGCAGGTTGAAATAGCCAAGCGCACTTTGTGGCCGGCGGGAAATGCGTGTGCGACATCGTTCATCGTCACCGTTACCAGGTAGCGCTTACCCGGCGCCATGGGTTCCGGATGCTCGTGGCCGTCGCGGTGCGTAAGGTTGAGCAGGCCATAGGTCACGCGGGCGGACGCGCCGTTGGGAGCGACGTCGTTCAGGCGCACGGCGACAAAGGCCACGCGCTGGTCGGCCGTAACATCCAAGGTCGCCACCGGGGCGCCCAGGATTTCCACCCTCTCTGGCAAAGCCTCCGAGTCGAATGTCAACGAACAACCGTCGTCACCACGCTGGTCCGGCGGCGCTTCACCGGGCGCGCCAAAACCACACCATTCGCCCGCGCCTAGGCCGGTAGTTTGCGGCGAGCGTAATTCAAGTCGTGATTCGGGAGTCGGGGCGCTACTCAGCCCACTCGAATTGATCCAATGACGTTTGCGCGCGATGCGCGACGACGGCCATTGTGTTTCCGCCACCCACCGACCGGGGCGATGTTTCTGAGAAGGTTTAGGCGGGACGCTTTCCTGCATCCAGACACGCAGCATCGGCTCCGCCATAATCCCCGTGTCGACACCCTTCAACCACTGATCCCACCAGCGCAGCGCCTCCTGCAGGAATCCGATGGCCGGACCAGGCAGGCCATCATGCGGATAAAGATGGGCCCAAGGGCCGATAAGGCCTTTGCGCGGGACCTCGAGCGCGGCCAGCAGCCGGGGAATCGCGTTGCTGTAGGCATCGGACCAGCCGCCTATGGCATAGACTGGGCAGCCGATAGCGCCGTAGTTTTCACACACGGATCCATGTTTCCAGTAATCATCCCGTTGGCAATGTTCGAGCCACACCTCGGGAAAAAATACCGCGTGTTCGAGACGATCGCGCCACATGGCGCGCCAGCGTTCTCCAACCAACTCGGGATCCGGCGGATAAGCGTTGTAGCTCATCAGCACCGAGCCCCAGGTCAGATTTTCATTCAGCAGGCAACCGCCCATGTAATGTACGTCATCACGGTAGCGGTCATCAGTGGAACAGACGGTGATGATCGCTTTGAGCTCGGGCGGGCGACGCGCGGCCACTTGCAAGGAATTGAATCCGCCCCAGGACTTGCCCATCATACCGACGGCACCGCTGCACCACGGTTGTTGCGCGATCCACCGAATCACTTCCAGAGCGTCGTCGTGCTCCTGCTGCAAATATTCGTCAAGCAGCAGGCCGTCAGAATCGCCTGAACCTCTGAGATCGACGCGCACGGCAGCGTATCCATAGCCCGCGAAGTAGTGGTGCATCGGCTCGTCGCGCCCGCGCGTGAAGTCACGCTTGCGGTAGGGGATGTATTCCAGGATCGCCGGAACTGGAGTCGTCTCCGCGTCCGCCGGCAGCCAGACACGCGCGGCCAGACGACATCCGTCCGCCATCGGGATCCAGCAGTTTTCAATCACCCGGACCGCATGAGGAAATCGATGGATGGTTTTCATCGAGGCTCCGTCCGCCGAGCATTATACTAGCGCCTGGATGGTTCGCGCGAGCCCTCCGGAACGGTCTAGCCGTCGAGAGATCCATGTTCAACTCGGATTCCGCAGTTAAACCTACGGCCCTTGAGCGAGGAGCAAACCTGGAGTAGCGAAGGCACCCAACTGTAAAGTTTCAAAGTCCTTTTCGCTACTTCGCACTTCACCATTGTAAGTCTTAGATTTCATCTTGAACACTAATGATCGATGTCCGCTTAGAGGCAGAGACCCATTGACTTCGCAACGGAAGGTTTGCTCCTCGCTCATCGCGTCGGCGGGACTGCGGAATCCATGTTCAAAGGTCAAGGATGAAAAAAAGGCGGCCGCAAGAAAGATATTGTGGAAGCGCTTAGCGTCATGCCGGAGAGAGCCAGCGGGTAATCCAGTTTTTGAGCTTTCCCGATTCCGGCTCACCTCCAGGCTTCAACGGGTTAGCCTGAATGGACACAAGAGGTTCTGAAACAGCACACTCGGTTTAGAGTTCAAGGTCCGGCCAAGTTGAACGCTGAACCTCGAAACTTGAATTTTCAATCGCCTTCGGGTTTATCGGTTCCTCCGGCGGGTGGCTCGAGCCAAACATCATGGCGAGTTGTTCCCGGACTTTGACTCCGATCGCGGGATTCCAGCAATTGATAATGGCGAGTCTGAATCCCCCGGGCGGCATCGAGTGCAGCTCGGGAGCCTGGTCTTCGTGAAAGGTCATTTGAATGCTGGAAACGCCCTGCCAGCTGAGAAATTTCTTCACCGCATCGTGGTCCGGTTTCTTATAGCGCGGACCGTGCGCTCCGAACAGCACCACGCTGTAACCCGTCCGGCGGTCGTCATCGCGATAACGCCAGCGGCCGCTCGCATAGAGATCGACGACGGCATCGATCCAACCTGGACCGTAAAGGTCCGGCCACTGATCGGCAAAACGCAGATGGGCTTCGATGATTTTGGCGCCGATCGTCTCAAAATTCACGCAGCCCGTATAACCTTTGAGGTGACGCCGCAGCCATGCGCCGCAATACCCTTCGATCTCCGGCCGTGATTCCCCGAGAATTATCCACTGATCGAACATGCCTTGCTCAAGAGTCTTGCCAATCGTGTGCCGCCACCATACCGGCTCGCCGTCGATCACGGCGACATCAGTGCTCACGTGCTCGCCACGGAGAAGCGCCATCCACATATGCCCCGGCTGTATCGAGGCCCGGAATTGCTCTGCCGATTCAATAATTTTACCGCCGCAGCCCATGCCGCGCATATTGTAGATCGGCTTGCTGAAGACGGGGAATTGTGACGGCATGATGTCATGCGGCGCATTGTCCAATCCTTGGGTTTCGCATATGAACAGCTTGTTGTAGACCCAGCGATGCTGCGGATAGCGCTGGTAGGCCAACTCATCGTCAGTGGGAATGACAACCTTATCCGGACAAGAAACCGCAGTGAAATATTGAGTACGCCAGGGATCTCTTTCTATGATCGGCATGTTAACTGACCGTCCACCGGGTGGTATTTTTCTGCTCGGTCTCGAGCATTCGTCCGACTTTTCTTACACGACAACTTTGTCCCGCCCCTGCCCAGTTTTCGTCGTTCCTCGTGGGGGTGAGGCAAAATTCCATTCAGCCCGAAACAAAAACCTCGAAAGATTGATTGTTTCGTTCAGCGCGCCTACTGTCCAAGCGGGCGCGACTCCCAACCCTATACGTAGCAAAGTGAGGACCAGCGGCAGAAAGGTTCCGAAAAACGGCGAGACTGTAGATTAGCTTTAATTAGGCTGTAAGAAGAAGGCGCATTCGGCCTTAAAAAAGCGCACGGGTACCCACGGATCGGACCGCGCTATGTCTCAGTAACCTCTGAACCTGTGTCTTTGACCAAAACATGAATGTGGTTGGACGTCACCATGTAATTGAGCACCGACAAACCAAAACGTTTGTCCTGGAACCTTGGGACTTCTGGAACCGTTGAAACGTATCGACCGATAACGTTTTGGCCGGAGCGCAGCATTTAAATTTCCGTTCGTGGTGAGCTTGTCGAACCATTGGAATGGGCTGCTGCATAGTTGAGTGATGTGCCAGACGTGACCAGGGAGGAAATGGCGATTCGCGCGCGGCATCGCTTGTCTCTTAGACTAAGCGTTTCAACCGCATCTGTTTCGCACACATGTACTGGCGACTCAATATCTTGCGCTGGTCCGACCCAGAGATTCCTGTTTAGACTTATTCCGGCTGTGAGTTCAGATATCGAGCTGCGGGAAAAGGTAACGGCTGGACCGTAGCAATCTCCGGTGCAGACCTCGCTGGCGCAATTCTTCAGCTGTAAAAGTTCTATAGTTCCACTCCCCATTGAGTGGTTGGTAACCGAGAATGACAGAACCAGCGGTCCACATGATATGAAAAGCACTCACCTCGATTCTGTCAAGGTGATCGCCCAAACTACGTAGCTGGTGAGACAGCATTGTTGACGGCCGCGTAGCTGAAGAAGACTGATTTCTTCGTCTTTTTTGTGCCCGCGCATCGAGACGTGAAATATCAACTGGATTGAAACAGAAGACATTCGGTATCGGTTGGCGATTGCTTTGCGACGCAAAATCGTTGTCTTGTAGAGCATTTCGCAAAATCAATTTGCCCTCTTTTGTTAGCGCAGCACTCCACACGAGATAGCGCTGGCCATGTTTCTCCAACTCGAAAGTCTCAACCTTCGCGGCTTCGAGTATCT
>DASXSW010000059.1:0-4089 GCA_036505755.1 Binatia bacterium
TCAAAACCAGCGGCTCTTTTTCCTGCTGTCCGATACGGCCCCGGTCGGTATGCGCTACGACATTCAGGTCGCTATCGAGAAAAGAGACGAACTCAGTCTCCGACTCACGACCCAGTTCCTGGATCTGACGTTGAACTCCGATCTCTTTTTCGAAGTTCAAAATATAGTCGGCGTTGGCGTGGATTGCGATAATCCCCGGAAAACTACGCGCGCCGACGGCGACGCCAATAGCGCTGCCTTTCCAGAATTCACTTGTCGTGATTCTTGGTGGTAGTTCGGCAGCCGGCTTCTCAGCTTTTTCCTTGGGTAGCCGCCATCGCTTTCCCCACATATAGCTTATCATCTGCTGGCGGCGCTGAAGGAGTTCTCCTCCTTCCGTTTTCCTTGCTATCATTGTCGGCAGTGCGGAAAGCTCCCAGGGCTGGCCCTCCCGATCGAGAAGATCGATTTTTTGCAGGCGGTTCATGGCGCTGACCTCTTTAAGGAGCGCCTGATCTACACGACGAGAGAGTAACAATTGGTCGATCAACCGGGCGTTATCCAAAAGACGCTGCTCGATCAGATCCTCCAAGAGGGCGTTGCCGACGATGGCGTTTCTAACACCGGCCTCCATCGCTTTGGCCAATGCGGTTCCTTTGTCCTCAGTCTGGCGCAAGAATTCTTGCTGGAGCCTCTGGGCTTCAAAAAAAACATAGAGAGACGCTAAGATAAGGAGTAGCAAACCAGATGCAAGAAAGTGGCGCGGCAGGAAAACTCTTCGCATAGACGAAAGCATTATAGGTCCGACTGCGCGTGAAATACAGCGACCCCCGAGCCAGTTGGTCCGGGGGTCCTTCGTCGGTTTACCTCTCTAGCCTTAAGACTTGCTCTGCCAGAGTTTATCGATCTTGCCCGTTATCTATTCGCTGTGTCGGTGCGGAATCCCACGTTGACGCGACGGTCGCGCTGCCAGCAAGCGTCAGTCGATTCGCTGCACAGTGGCTTCTGCTCGCCGAAAGCGCTGGTCACGATCTTATCGCTCCCAACGCCAGCCTTAACCAGTGCGTCACGAATGGCGTTGACACGACGCTCGCTTAGACCCTGGTTGTGTTGGTCGGTGCCGCGCGGATCCGCGTAGCCGCCGATGTTCACCTGCATGGGCGCATTCTGCTTAGCATGGGCCGCGATGTCCGTGATCTTGCTCAACTCGTTGGACCGAATGTCCGATTTGTCGGTATCGAACAGGATGTCTTTGAACGAGGTCGAACGGTCTCCCGTACCGAACGAGAAATAACGGTTGTCTGAACTAGCCATAGCCTGGGGGCCTACCGGTCCGGCTGGACCTTGCGCACCCGTGGCGCCGGCTGGGCCTGCTGGGCCGCGTTCGCCTGCCAGGTTAAACGGGCCGCTGAACTCCGTCACGTAACCGAACTGATCAACGCGCAGGTTGCGCGTCTGAGCCGCCGCATTTTGCGCGTCGATGGAATACTCCACCGAATACAACGCCTGATATCTACCGGTGGCCGGGCTGTCGACCTTGTAGCACACCGTCCGATACCCGCCGCCGTAGCCAAAGGGCCTTACCACCTTGAAACCGGCCAAATGCTTGTCCGCGTACTGTTGAGCCAAATCCCGCGCTTGGTCCTCGGTTATTTTCTCCTTGGTAACCTGGAGCTGGGGACAGTTCGCGCTGGATACTAATTGATGGCTCATTCCGCCCATCCAGGCTTTTGCATCGCCTTCCCTTTGAGCCATGGCCACACCGGACAGCGCCAAGATGCCCGCGACGGTAACCATCGGCTTTACTAATCCTAATCTCTTCATAACTTTTTTCCTCCACTAAAATTTTTTGCTAAAACTACCTATAGCGCAACTGTTGTGCCGCACGTTGGCGCCAGACAAAGGTGATTTTCTCTAAACATTCCGAGACGTGTCACGGTGAATCGGAGAGCAGGCACCACGAAAGCGTCGAAAACTTTCGACCAAACGGTCGGATGAGACTTCTTGGTTTCAGTGAAAGAAGAGCGGGCTAAATGTATACTGACGCATTTTGCTTTCTGCGAACTGTGTATCTCCATTGTCGGCCTCTCCCGCGCGGGTCTCAACGACGACTTTTTTGCAAGGCTACGATTGTTTTTCCTTCATCGCACGCACGAGATCTTCGAATGATGATCTTGCGATGACCCGATCAAACTGGGAGCGGTAGTTGTTGACCACGCTGATGTCTTCGATAACCAAGTCGTAGACTTTCCACTCCTTGTTGACGCTGTGGAGTTTGTAATTGATGGTTACAGGCGGGCGCTTCTCGGTAACGATCTTGGTGTCCACTTCCGCGTAGCTTTGGTCTTCACTCTCACGGGTGTAGAGGACATTTTGAGTGGTATTCGATTCGATGTTGTCGGCGTAAGATCTTCCCAACATCGCCGCGAAGATCGTGACGAATTCCCGCTGCTCCTCCGGCGTGCGACCGGCCCAGTGACGCCCCAGGGAGCGTTTGGCCATCTCCGTGAAGTCGAACCTGGGATAAATGACCTCGATCAATTGAGCCCGCTGTGCTTCCATTTGGGCTTTCGATGTTGGTTGGGAACTCCTGACAATGGTCAGCACCTTGTCCACGGTGCCCCGCACCTGTTCGGTAGGGCCGCCCGCTTTCGATGGCGCGGGCAGCAGAATGGAGAAAAAAAAGTATAAGAGGCCGACGGCGGAAACTCTACTCCAGCGAATCATTCTTGTCGCTTTATTGGCGATGAGTAGTGACATAATTTCCTCCAATGGGTTTTTCCCTAATGCAGCGGCAAACGTCGGTCCAAGACTTGGTGGCAGCCGGTAGAGCTCAAAAAACACCTGGAGAGTCTGAAATCAAATATGCAAAAAGTTGGAGTAATGGAGTATTGGGTTTCGGACCCATCACTCCATTACTCCATTATCCCAGGGCGTTTTAACGCGGCCTTTAGGCCGGCTGATCTTCAAGCCGAAAGCCGATCTTAACGGTGACCTGGAATTCCTTGACTTTGTCTTTTTCAACCAGCCCGCGCATTTCCGTCACTTCGAACCAGTCTACATGGCGTAGTGACTGACAGGCCTTCGCCACGGCATTTTGCGTCGCTTCGCCAAAGCTGGTCTCAGAAATGCCGACGATTTCAATTTTCTTGTATGTTCGTTCCATGTGGTTTGCCTACTCAGGCTGCTTCTTCATCATCGCGCCGCGACGCGCTTCTCTGCGATGATTTCTTGCCTCGGCTCCCTTACCTCGAGCAGCTCATCGAAGAGGGCGCGGTAATGCACAACCGCTTTGCGCAGCTCCTCAGTGTCTGCCATCCCCTTCTGCTCGCGCAGGGCGATGGCCTGTGCCGAGCGGTAATTTGCTACAACGTCGGGATGGTCGACTGAAATGTCGCCCGCACGCCGCTCAAAATCACCCATGGGGTAACCCCGCTTTTCCATCAACTCGCGCACCACCTGTTCGGCCTGAACCACCACCCCCTTGGGGTTATCGACGAATCGGCTCTGTAACGCGCGCCAAGCCTCAGTGAATCGGGCGGCTTCCGACGGCGCCAGGGGAAGGATCTCGAGCCGCTCCACGCGCTTTTCGCGCGCCTTGAGATCCGACTCGCCCTTAGTTCGACCGCCTAATTCATTCACGGTTCGGTCGTATTCCGGCCCGAAGTGTTCTTGGAGCCTATGGGATTGCTTTCTTCGTGTGTAGAGCCAGGCCCCGATTGCAACCAATCCCACGGCCACAGCGGCCGCAAGTATAATCCATGTTTGTGTGTCTAACGTTTCCATTGTGTACCTCCGTTTTTGATTTGATAACTCGTTAACCCTAGAAACGAACCCATTCGAGTTTGTTCCCAACTGTCCGCTTCAACTATTTAGAGCAAATACGCCGAATCGGCAGGTATTGCTGTCTAATATTGAACGGTCTTGAAAAGATTTACTGGGTGGCTCTCCCATTTGATTAAATTCATAATGCCCTCCTAATAAATGATGGAGCCTTTCTCGAGCTGCGACTTACGGGCCAGGTATTCTTTGCGGGATATTCTCTCGGCTTTGTAATCATCCTCGAGCTGGTCCATCTTACTCTTGGCGTTAATTTCGTAACCTGCACTC
>DASXSW010000060.1:0-8791 GCA_036505755.1 Binatia bacterium
ATGGAAGCAAGGAACGGAGACGAGGGGTTAGCCCTACTTGCTAAACACGACTTCGATCTTGTGATCACAGACCTCGCAATGCCGAAAGTCACCGGGTTCGGCTTACTCACTGAGATGCGATTAAAATGGCCCGAGATCCCAGTGATACTTGTTACAGCGTACCTCTCCCCAGGCGCGGCTAAGGCGATCTTGCAGGAGAAGGTTATATTTCTGCCAAAGCCGCTCGACCCCGGGAAATTGATGGCGTCTGTTGAACGCTTCACTTCGCCCCCGCGTTAGCTTCAATCCATCAACCAGGTGCCGAAGCGAGTAACGTTCTCAATCCGTAGTGGAAAAGAGTCGCCAGAACAATGCGCGCGTTGGTACTATTCTTAAGAGCGATGCAGGTCGCGTGGGCCAGAACACGCGCCCTGCGCTGCTATATGGGTCTGATTTATAACGGTTGACGATCAGTATGTTCAAAATCAAAAAAATTCTTTTTTTTTCGGTTCGACCTAAAGGGAGCTTTTGTGAAGAACAATGGCAAGCTCAAGTCCTGTGAACGCTGATACCGAATAGGGAGAGCTAAAAGAATCACCGATTAAATTAAAAAAGGAAGGCTATAAAAGGCGAGACCTTTCGTGTGCAATAAAATTCTTTATTGCTTTCCGTTTCAACTCGTCGGGTCATCTCTACTCCCTGACACTTCCACGAATGTCCCACTGAAGCCTGCTCCAGTATGTGTCAACGCGTTTGTCCCGCGTCGGCGATGTGTTCCATCGACCAGAGCCGTAACAGAACATTTTCTTGACTTTGCGACGCTCGTCAGACTACAAGTGTGAGCGAAGTGAAATCAAACTACCGCTTCACATGGGGGCAACGTGGCTTCCGATCGGTTCCAACGGTGCATGGATGCGTTGAAAGGCAACATGGGTGGCACACATGAACGGCGAGTCCGTAGAGCGGCTGATGGAAATCATCCTCCAGATGAAGATCAACTTGGCCCATATCAACGAAACGTTACACCAGCAGACCTATGAAATTCGCGAACAGCTCGGCACTGTTTTTGAGGAAGAAAAGCAAGCTCTGGAGCGCTGTCTCAATAGTATCGATGACAAGCTCAAAGAGTGTTCGACAAACGTCGACGAGTATCAGCGACTTTACGCCAGTCTCGCGACCATGCGGGAAAAGCTCGTGCAGCTCGGCGCGGAACCGAGCGCCTTACCGCCAGCGATGCCCGTGGACAATGTCGAGGGCATCATTGCTTGGCGTCTGCGGGAGCTAAAAGGCCAGGGCAAGGTCTGACAAAGCCGCCAGCGGTTCTTACAGCTATTCTTAAATCTGCGTCGATCCCTGAATTGAGTCCCAACTGCGTTTGACTGATCCCGCTCGATCCGGCCGATTGCGAACCGGCGTTAGCATTTGTGGAAAGTACCGTGGGTTTTGTGCTAAAGTCTCGCTGGGCTTGGGAAATTTGCTCCCGACGAAGCCGTCCGATCACGCAAAGCCACTATGTGGCATCCGGCTGAGATTTTGACAATCCCCTCCTAGATTCCTTCAGCTCGCGCCGGGTAGTTGCTCGTCTAAGTCGGGGGAGGATCGAATTGCTCATGATGAGCTTTCATAGATTGAAACGATTCGCGATCATATCGGTCGTTTTCCTGCTGCTCCGCGTTCTGTTGTGAAGTCCGCATTTTCTATTTCCCATGATTTTGCCTGGGCCCGAGAGCGGATGGTCCAGGAGCAAATTATCGCTCGCGGCATCAACGACCCGAGGGTAATTGCAGCGCTGCGTAAGGTACCCAGACACCTCTTTGTCGATCCGGGGATCGTCAATCGGGCCTACCATGACAGCGCTCTGCCGATCGGCGACAAACAGACGCTGTCTCAACCCTATATGGCAGCCCGAATGACCGAGGCACTTGGCCTGATCGGCAATGAAAAGGTGCTGGAAGTCGGCACGGGCTCGGGTTACCAAACCGCTCTGCTGGCCGAACTGTGTTTCAATGTTTTCTCCGTGGAAAAAATTCGCGCTTTATCGCACAAATCGAGAATATTGCTGGATCGCCTCGAATATCAAAATATCGCACTGCACGTCGGCGACGGTACGATCGGTTGGTCGGAACACGCCCCCTATGACGCCATCATCGTCACTGCCGGAGCGCCGGCAGCGCCTAAACCGCTGCTGGAGCAACTGGCAGACGGCGGCCGCTTAGTGATTCCGGTCGGTGATGAGCAGGGGCAAATATTGCTTCGCGTCACCCGTGCGGGCGTCGCTTTTAAAGAAGAACAGCTCGGTGACTGCAAGTTTGTGAAGCTCTTCGGGAAGTATGGTTGGCGGCATTGAGCGCCGCGTCGCGCTGTTGGCTTCGGCCCTCGAGTGGCAGACGGATGGCGCGGCGAAATCTCCACGTCGATTCCGTTCCGTTTAAATAGGGTAGCAACCTACCCGATGAAGTTATCCCTCGATATTTTTCATCTCGTCATTCTGTCGTTATCGCTGCTTGCGGCTTGCAGCACACGGAGTGCCAGCTTGCCGCCTACCGCGACGATGCGCGGCGCGGGCATTTATCACGTTGTCAGACCCGGCGAGAATCTCTTTAGGATCGGCAAAGCTTATGATGTGCCCTTCGAAGACCTGGCTCGTCTAAACGGAATAAAAAATCCGAGCCAGATCTATATTGGACAGCGGATTTTCATCGCGGGGGCAACGCATCAGCTTCCAGTTGCGATCATCACGCCGGTCGAAGCGTCGCCAGTGACGCCGAGCGCGCCCGAGCCGGAGGAGATAGCCGAGGCATCGCTGCTTTCGCCGGTTAGCGGCACCATCAATTCAGGCTTCGGTCCGCGCGGCACGAGCTTTCATGACGGGATCGACATCGCTGCCCCGGAAGGGACGCCGATTCGAGCAGTCGAACATGGCGAGGTGGTCTATAGCGATCAGTTGCACGGCTATGGCAACATTGTAATCATCCGTCATGCCGGAGGCCTTGTCTCCGTTTACGCGCATAACCAGTTGAACCTCGTGCGCGAAGGCCAGCAGGTTGCGCGCGGTGAAGTGATCGCGAAAGTTGGCAGCACCGGCAGAGTTACCGGACCACATCTTCACTTCGAAATTCGCAAGAACAACACAGCCAAGGATCCATTGCTCTACCTACCTCAGTTGTGCTGTTTTTCGCCATCGGATATGGTCACGCCAAAAGGCTAGCAGCTGCTGACATTGATTTCCGGGCCGAGCGCGCACTTGTCGAAGATCGAGAGTGCCGTGGCTGGGGTCAATTTTCGCTGCGGCTTTGCTTCCGATGTCGTGGGCAATTGGCCCAGCGAGGACGAGCAGAAGCGAAAAACGAGTTCGTCGTCGAAACGGCGGCAGGCGTGGGCTAGTCCTCACTGCGGAATTGCCAATCTCAAATTTCATTTCGTAGATTCTAGGAGGGAAGGGCGACAAACATGAGCGACGACATTGCACGTATCCGCCAGGCGATTCGAGAGATTCCAGACTTTCCCAAGCCGGGCATCGTTTTTAAAGACATCACGCCGCTGCTCGCCAATGGGCCGTTGTTTGCGAAGACCATCGATCTATTGGCCGAGCGTTACCGCGCAGAGAAGATCGACACCGTGCTCGGCATTGAATCGCGCGGCTTCATTATCGGCGCTGCGTTGGCTTACAAGTTAGGCGCGGGCTTTAGCGTTGTGCGCAAGCCTGGAAAACTGCCCTTCGAAACCCACAGTGCCAGTTATGCATTGGAATATGGCGTGGACACGTTGGAAATTCACATCGACGCGATTTCGCGTGATGCCCGAGTCGTTATTGCGGACGATCTAATCGCCACCGGAGGCACGGCCGCTGCCACGGCTGAGCTGGTGACCAAGCTCGGCGGGACTGTAGTGGAGTGCGCTTTTGTAATCGAGCTTTCGTTCTTAAATGGGAGACAGAAACTGAAGCCATACGGGGTTTATTCCGTGCTCCAGTATGACTCGGAATAGCGAGCGAAAGCATCGGTTTTTTCAGCGTTTCGATTCCTTGACTTTCCCCGGTATTGGTCTGTAGAGTGACTTTTGAATCCAATAACAGAAGCGGACCGGCCAACCGTCTTCGAGCGGTATTAAGTGTCGCTTCGCACCCCGGTCGCGCTACCGGCTTAGGAATATTTCATGAAACGCATCGAGGAAATGTCACTCTGGGAACGACTCTATTTCCCGGAAGTGATCCGTGGCCTGACGGTCACCGGCTATCGCTTCTGGCGCAACTTGGCCATCCATACGCTGCAGAAGCTCGGCATGGCCCGGCACGCCAGCGCCGCGATTACGGTGCAATATCCCGAGGAGCGCTGGCCGTATCCCGACACTTATCGAGGCCGTCACCGGCTGACCCTCAAAGAAGACGGCTCGGTGGCGTGTACGGCCTGCTTCCTGTGCGCGACAGCATGTCCGGCGGAATGCATCTACATCGAAGCCGGAGAGTATCCCGATAAACCGGTCGAGAAATATCCCGTTCGCTACGAAATCGACACGCTGCGCTGCATCTACTGCGGTTTTTGCGTCGAAGCTTGTCCGTGTGATGCCGTTCGCATGGATTCGGGGACCCATCCGGGCAATCTCGGTTTTAGTCGAAAAGAGTTCGTCGAGACCAAAGAGGTATTGATGCAGCGGTCAAAGGAACTGGACGAGAAGGGCAAAGAAGGACTCTACGAGGAATACGTAAAGCCCTATCGTCACGTCTAACCGGTTATTTTCAGCTGAACCCGAAGGAGGCAGTTTCATGTCAAATAGCCAAAGTAGCTCGAAGCCAAACGGAATCACAAACCAACCTCTGCCGGCGTCCCACAAAGTTTACATTCAAAGCAGCCAGCGTTCTGATGTTCACGTCCCGATGAGGGCGATCGCGCTGTCAAATCCTCACGGCGGCATGAACGGCAATGGCCGCGGCGAATCTGCCAATGCACCGGTGATGGTCTACGATACGTCGGGACCGTACACCGATCCCAACACTCAGACCGACATTCGACAAGGACTAAAACCGCTCCGGCTCGATTGGATTCGATCCCGTGGCGACACGGAAGAGCTATCGGCCCCAAGCTATCAACCTCCCGCCGGCAAGAATGGGCGAAAGAACGACTCAGCAACCGAACGTTTTCCCGACGCGGCGCGCCGGTCGATCTTGCGCGCCAAACCCGGTTGTAACGTCAGTCAGATGCACTACGCGAGGAAAGGAATCGTCACCCCAGAGATGGAGTACATCGCGATCCGCGAGAACATTGGGCGTCAACAGGCCTTGGAAAACGGCACGAACGGTTCGGGACGAACGCATGCCGGCCATAGCTTTGGGGCTTCGATTCCTAAATTCGTCACGCCGGAATTTGTCCGCGACGAAGTCGCGCGCGGCCGCGCAATTATCCCGGCAAATATCAACCATTCGGAAGCCGAGCCGATGATCATCGGACGCAACTTCTTGGTCAAGATCAACGCCAATATCGGCAACTCGGCCGTGGCTTCTTCCATCGAAGAGGAAGTGGAGAAAATGATCTGGGCGACACGGTGGGGCGCCGATACGGTCATGGATTTGTCCACCGGCGACAATATTCACGAGACCCGCGAATGGATTTTGCGTAACTCTCCGGTGCCGATCGGCACGGTGCCGATTTATCAGGCATTGGAAAAAGTCAACGGCAAGGCTGAAGAGCTTACGTGGGAAATTTTTCGCGATACGCTTATCGAGCAGGCCGAGCAGGGCGTCTCCTATTTCACGATTCACGCCGGCGTGCTCTTGCGCTATGTGCCGCTGACTGCCAAACGAGTGACGGGTATTGTTTCCCGGGGTGGTTCGATCCTGGCAAAGTGGTGTCTGGCCCATCACAAGGAAAATTTTCTCTACACCAACTTCGAAGAGATCTGCGAGATCATGAAGGCGTACGACGTATCCTTCTCTTTGGGAGACGGGCTGCGCCCGGGCTCGATTGCCGACGCCAACGACGAAGCGCAGTTCGGCGAGCTGGAGACTTTAGGCGAGCTTACCAAGATTGCGTGGCAACATGATGTCCAGGTGATGATCGAAGGACCGGGCCATGTACCGATGCATCTCATCCATGAAAATATGACCAAGCAGTTGGAAGTTTGCCACGAAGCGCCTTTCTACACCCTTGGTCCCCTAACCACGGATATTGCCCCAGGCTACGATCACATCACCAGCGCCATTGGCGCGGCGATGATCGGCTGGTACGGCACGGCGATGCTTTGTTACGTGACTCCGAAAGAGCATCTCGGTTTGCCGGACAAGAAAGATGTCAAAGACGGCGTCATCGCCTACAAGATCGCGGCGCACGCTGCGGACTTGGCGAAAGGCCATCCCGGCGCGCAACTCCGCGATAATGCATTGAGCCAAGCGCGGTTTGAGTTCCGTTGGGAAGATCAATTCAATTTGAGTTTGGATCCCGATACAGCGCGTCAATTCCATGACGAGACGCTACCGGCGGAGGGAGCTAAATTAGCTCACTTCTGCTCGATGTGCGGACCGCACTTCTGCTCGATGAAAATCACTCAAGACGTGCGTGATTACGCGGCGCAAAAAGGCTTGGAAGAACAAGCCGCCCTGGAAGCCGGCATGCAAGAAAAGGCCGCAGAATTTAAAAAGTCCGGGGGAAAAATCTACCAAGAGGTCGGGCCAAGTGACAGCGGCGAATCTCCCGTTGCGGCGATGCGGGCCGCCGCGAAAGAATAAGAAAACTTCATTTTAGAGCTTTCCTGATCAGTAAACTGGCCGGCTCATGCCGGCCAGTTTCGTTTATAGCTGCGGTTTTTTCGCGCTCTTGATTGCGACGACCGCGGCGATGATGCAAACGCTCGAATCCCATGCGTGTTCTGATCTACGGTTTTGGACCGTATCGACAATTTCGCGATAACATTACCGCCAAGATCATCCGACAGCTGCCGAAGTCGGATGACCTCAGGAAAATCGTTTTTCCGGTGCGCTTTAATCGAAAGCAATTTGTTCAGGCGCTAAAGCGAAATCGGCCGGACGCCGTGCTCGGGCTCGGCCAAAGCTCGAGGCATAGGATCGAAGTGGAATCGTATGCCGCGAATCGAAAGCGCGAGCGGGCATCAGATCGACCAAAAAGGATTTCCACGAATGGACCGACGCATCGCCGCACGACTCTCGAAATCAAGGCCGGACGGCAAGCCGGAAAATCGATAAACGCGGGAGATTATGTTTGCAACTACTCGATGTACGTCATGCTTGATCATATCGCGCTCAAGCATCTTAAGATTCTTTTTGCTTTCGTCCACATCCCACACGACTACGATTGGCGAAAGGCGACCCGCTTCGTTCAGCGAGTTTTACGGCAGTGTGTCGGTCGACCGCGAAGCGGGTGAGTGACAAATATAGGAGCAGTCCTAGCCGCGCAGGTTGAATTGCTAAGGCTCCGCTGTTGAGCCCGTGTTTTCCGAATTTTGAATTTAACTTGTCAGGCGGCGCAGCGCTTCTGAGTATTTTTCCTGCGTTTTCTTGACGATCTCCGGCGGCAGTTCCGGCGCCGGCGGTTTCATATCCCAGTGGAGATCGAGTAAATAATCGCGCACAAACTGTTTGTCGAAGCTATCGGGCGTCTTACCTGGCCGGTAGCCGTCCATCGGCCAGAAGCGGGACGAGTCAGGCGTGAGCACCTCGTCGATCAGCATGATGCCGTCGCCTTCGATGCCGAACTCGAACTTGGTGTCGGCAATGATGATGCCCTTTTTTTCCGTCAATTGGCGGGCGCGGCAGTAAATCGCGATGGTCGCCTCGCGCATCTTCTCCGCTTTATTCTTGCCGACTTTGCCGATCATCTCGTCGAAAGTGATGTTCACATCGTGCGCGCCGACAGGCGCTTTGGTCGACGGGGTAAAAATCGGCTCATCCAAGCGCGAAGCTTCTGCCAAATCTTTCGGCAACGGTATGCCGCAGAGGGATCCGGTCTTCTGATAATCCTTCCATCCCGAGCCGGCGAGGTAACCGCGAACGATGCATTCCACAGGAGCCGGCATACTTTTCTTGACCAGCATCGAGCGTCCTTCGAGCTCGGCCTTGTGCGGTTGGCAGGCTGCGGGAAATTCGTCCACGTTCGTCGAAATTAAGTGATGGGGCACGATGTCATTGATCAAGCCGAACCAGAATTCGGAAAGCTTCGTTAAAATCTTTCCTTTGTCGGGAATCAGCGTTGGCAGGATGACATCGAAGGCGGAGATGCGATCGCTAGCGACCAGCAGTAGTTTGTCGCCCAAACTGTAAATGTCGCGTACCTTGCCTCGATTAAACAGAGTCAGACCTGAAAGTGTCTCCTCAGCCATAGTAGAACCTCTCCTCGACGGGGATCATCGGTGGCCGATGGGAACTTGTGATGGCACCGATTCGAAATATATTCAGACCATATTGCACAATCGGTGTCAATTAATTCGCGTAGAATGATCGACTGTTTTTACGATGCCACACAAAGTTCCATGAAAGAGGCAGGATCGTAACCGGAATCGAAAAAGAAACAACACCCTTTGCCGCTGTTATCAGCGGCGTTCTGTGGTCAGCGCCTTCAGGAGCGGCTCAGCGAGCAGGAACAGTTATCAGCGCTTTTTCTTCTTGCTCTTTAACGATTCATAGAGCATGAGCAGCGCGAAAATGGCGACACCGCTACCCCAAATCCAGAAGATGGGTTCCCACTTGCCCATTTTCCGACCCTCCATAAAGGAGCAGGCCAGCTAATCCGATTGGACTAGCTGGCCTGCTCCTTAGCTAGTCCTCCCACCGCGGGCGGAAGGACGATCCAATCTGCCGACCTGCTAT
>DASXSW010000061.1:0-6450 GCA_036505755.1 Binatia bacterium
TTGAAACTCGGTTTGCTCTGCTCGCCGTCGGTCACGATATCGACATCACATTCAACTTGCTTGCGAACCATGTCGGCGACGGCGCCGCGAATGCGCTTGGCATACGCGGCATGGTCATAGGGCTTACCGCACAATTTCGCATCCATCATCTCGAGGAGGTCCTTCGGCCGTGCCAGGCTGCCGGCGTGGGTCGTCAATATCCGATTCGTGCTACGTTTCATTTGTCCTCCGGTCTAATGGAGTGATGGAGTGTTGAGTGATGCTCCAGGATTTCCCAGTACTCCACTACTCCGTTACTCCAGCACTCCAGTTTCAAGCCTTACCGATACAACGCATCGATATATCCCGAGCGATCCAGCTCTTCCAATAAAGTTGTGTCCATGAAATCTTTGGGATTCGCCTTTCTTGCCGCGGGAATCCGGTCGCTGGCATCTTTAATGATCGTATTGAAGCCGTCTATCGATGGATAGGGCTTCGGCTTAACGGTCTCGCGCAGCGCCTGATAGGCGTCCTCAAGCTGCTTTTCGTCTTTGCTTTGCCGGTACTTTGCGAGGGCCCGCTTCGAAAGCGTCGGATTGGTGCGCACGGCATGGATGGATTCCACAAACGCTTTTAAGAATCGTCGGGCCAGGTCGCGATTGCGCGCGAGCAAGCGCTGGGTCGTGACCACGCCGGTCCCCTGATACGGCACATTCAAGTCACGCAGATTAAGCAAAATCTTCATTCCCAAACGAAGTGCTTCAAAGTGCTCCGGCGGCGAGAGCAGCGTGGCATCGACCGAGCCGCTGTTGAGCGCAATCAAGCGCTCCGGAGCATCGCCGACTTGAAGGAAAGTGACGTCCCTCTCGCTCATCCCGTATCTCGGCAGCACGTTCAGTAAACGCATATGCGACGCCGACCCGAAGCGGAATACGGCGACGCGTTTTCCTTTGAGACCTTCCACGGAATTGATGTTCGGACGGACGACGAGACGATCATTCAAAGTATCTTGTACGCCGGCGAGCATCACGGGATCGGCGCCCTGCAGCCTAGCGGAAAACATGAGCGAACCGGTCATCTGGCCAAACTGTACTTCACCGGCGACCAGCGTCTCGATCGCCGCGCGCGTGTAGATAATTTCGGCGTTAAGGCCGTTCTTGTTTAGAAAGCCGCCCACATCGGCGACCCATAGCACGCCTTGAGTGGGTGAAATCGCCGAGAAAGCCACGCGGATATTATCAGCGGCGAAACCACGAGTCGGAAGCAGGCAAAGTAAATATGCGCTACCGAGAAGTAAAAAGAGTTTTGGCCGACGAAACAATTTCATTGGCGCGCCCCAATTGTCCTCTGCTGAATTGGCTGCATTCCCCTGGGATGGCTGGCTGGAAAATAGGAAAATCAATACCGGCCGTCAAGCAGTTTGTGACGTCAGAAAAATGTCCGATTTTGTATGTGCACTAACAAGCTAAAAACTCTGGCGTCGCTCTTGGATAGTGCTCAGGACGAACGGGAGGGGTTTTGAAATCATCGAAAGTTTTCCGATCATGCTGAGGCTCTCGAAGCATCCGAACCTCCTTTAGCGACATCGAGAGCGTTCTAGTTGACATCGTGATTGCGAATTCACTACTCTCACGCCCAAGTTACACCGCTGGGAGTGAGCATGAAAATTGAGCGACATAACGATTACAGACGGCGAGTGAGCACGGTTCTGACTGCGCAGCTAGTTTCTCTTGCCATTCTATTCGGCGCGGAATTAGCCAGTGCACAGGCGCCGCTGCAAAAGCTTAGCATCAGCATGTCCAGCACCGGCATGCCGTCCATCGAGCTTTATATCGCGCGCGAGAAGAATTTTTTTCGCGAGGAGGGCTTTGAGCCGCAGCTCATTCGCATGAGCGCCAATGCAGCGATTGCCGCCGGCGTCGCGGGGGAGCTGGACGCATTGGGCTCTGTGGGCAGCGCTGTGCGAGGAATTATGCGCGGCGTGCCGCTCAGGGTGATTTCCGTGGATCTGCGCCGGCCGATTTTCTGGCTGGTGTCGCGCGGTGAATTCCGCTCGGCAAAAGAATTGAAAGGGAAAATCCTGGGAATCGTGACGATCAACGGCAGCCAACATTCGGCAGCGCGGAAGATGCTGGCGTTACACGGCGTCGACTCGGACAAGGAGTTAACGTTCTCTCAGGTGGGCGACGAGGCGACCCAGCTGCAAGCTTTGATCAGCAACTCGATCCAGGTGGCCGCTCTGACGCCCCCGTATGTCTTTCTGGCACGGGACAAGTTCAAGATGAACGTTCTTGAAAGCTCCATCGATAAGTTTCCAAGTATTCAACAGGGAATTGGCGTGCAGGTAAAAACATTTCAGGACAATCCGGATTGGCTGCGCAGACTGCTGCGCGTGAAAGCCAAGGCCGCGCGGTTTTTCCATGAAAACGAGAAAGAGACCGTGGACATGCTAGTGCGGATTTGGAAAAGCGATCCGGCCACAGCCGCCGAATGGTACCGGCGCTGCAGGCCTGCGTTTACGCAAAATGGCATTCCGACGGATGAAGAGATCAAAGAGTTTCTCGCCGACGAAGCACAGGCGCTGAAGCTTACTGAGACCGTGCCGCCGTCGAAGGTGTTCGATTTTACCTTGCAGCGAGCCGTCAATCGCGAACTGGGAATCAAACAGTAGCAGCCCGAAATAAATCGATGTAGGGGCAGACCTGCGTGTCTGCCCTTTCGGATGGGCGACCACGTGGGGTCGTCCCTACAATAGGACACGTGAATCATCTGGACCCCCGATAAAAACATTCGGGTGACGCTTTAAGACAAAGTTCATCACAGAGTGCTGATATTCCAAAGCTTACGGCGGGGTTATTCATTGGTTCCAATTGTTCAAATCGGTTGATCTGTCGGTGGGCTTAATAACGACAAAATCGTTGTCGCATTGTTTATCTGGTGCGTTATTGACCTTTACAGTAATTCAGTTCTCGCCCAATCGCCGCGCAAGAAAATTCGCCTGTCGCTTTCGTCTACGACGGTCGCCCTGCTGCTGATTTGAGTTTCGTAGATCGTGCCCGCAAAGAGCTCGGGCTGACAAATAAGGTTGCATTCACCAGCTAAAATAATCCTGACAGATTCACGTTGCTACAACACCAGCTAAAATAATCCTTGACACCTGCGCACCAGCGGGTGTAAGCGCCGCTTGGTAACCACACAGTCCTAACCCAATTAAAGAAAGAGGAGGAGAGACCGATGCTGAGGAAAGCTGTAAGCATGCCGGGAATTACAATGCCTATCCGTCTGCCCCGCGTCGCGCGGGCCGTGTTTTTAATCTCGCTGCCCATTGCTCTTTTGGGTATCGGTAAGCCGGCCGAAGCGAGAATAACGCAGATTGTCATTAGCACGAAGACATCACCAGCCTTCGGTGGCGCCTCGTTCGGCAGCGTAGGGCAATACGAAACCCTCACCGGAGTCGCGTTCGGCGAGGTTGATCCGAACGATCCGCTGAATGCGGTCATCACTGACATCCAGTTGGCGCCGCGCAACGGGCGCGGCATGGTCGAGTACTCGATGGATTTTTCGATTACTAAGCCCATCGACCTGAGTCGTGGTAACGGGACGATCCTCTATGACGTGCCGAACCGCGGAAATATCAGGAGTCCGGAGCTCAACGTCGGCGGCAACGCGACCAACATCGGCGACGGTTTCCTCGAGCGTCAGGGGTACACGCTCGTTGATAGCGGATGGGAAGGCGATTTGACGACCGGCCTCAGGATTACCCTGCCGGTGCCGAAAAACCCTGACGGCTCTGAGATCCAGGGGCGCGTTCGATCCGAGTACACTCTCAACGCGCCGGAGTCGACGCAGGATGTGACGGCTCCACCGGCGTACGAGTCGGTCAGCACGAGCAACGCCGGCGCGACGCTAACCAAGCGCGTCCATCAGTTCGACTCAAAGGAGATCATCCCAAACAGCGATTGGGCTTTTGCCGATTGTTCGGTCACGCCGTTCCCGGGTGTTCCGAACACGAAAAAGGTGTGCCTCAAGGGCGGCTTCGACACCAATCACATCTACGAACTGCTTTACACGGCAAAGAATCCGACGGTAATGGGTCTAGGCTTTGCCGCGACGCGTGACTTCGTCTCTTTCCTGCGCAACGGGAACGGCGATCGTCATGGCAACGGCAACAGCAAAAAACAAGTCGTCGTACCAGGGCCGGCAAATCCGCTGGGCGATGCCATGCAGTACGCCATCATCTACGGCTCGTCACAGAGCGGTCGCTGGATTCGCGAATACATCCAGCTCGGCTTCAACCAGGACGAGAACCGTCGACAGGTGTTCGAAGGCGCGATACCGCATAAGGCCTCCAACCGCGGTGCGTTTAACGTGCGCTTCGCGCAACCGACCCGCCTGTCAGGCACGCAGCACACCGAGACACAATTCCCAGGTGCGGAGTCGCCGCAGACATGGGGAGTGAGCCATGACGCCTTCTCGGGTATAACGGCCGGGCAACTCGATCGATGCCGGCATACCAATAGTTGTCCGAAGATCTTCCACACGAACACCGACACCGAGTATTGGCAAGCCATGATGGCGCTCAACACCACTGACTCCGAGGGCAAGCATGACGTGCCGATCCCGAAGGAGGTTCGCATCTATTTATTTTCGAGTACTCAGCACGGGGGCGGCGACGTAACGAGGCAGCCGCCGACCGTGGTGCCGAGCCCGCCGGTAAATTGCCAGCTGCGGACTAACAGCAACCCCTTTATCCACGGCCAGCGGGCGCTGCTGGTGGCGCTCCGTGAGTGGATCGTCGATGGGAGGGAGCCGCCGCCGAGCCTGTATGCGACGCTCCATGCAGCTACTCTTGTGCCGCTGAGTGAGATCGATTACCCGTACATTCCCGCGGTGAACTTTACCTTGCCCGGTGTGACCAATCAGAAGTTCTACCTCGATCGTGGACCGCAGTTTAATATCGAGGATATATCCAACATCATGGTGGAACCTCCAGTATTTGGCGCTGAGTATGCTGTGTTCCAACCACGGGTTGACGTTAACGGCAACACTATCGCCGGTCTGCGCAACACCAACGTTCAGGTTCCTCTGGGCACCTACCTGGGCTGGAACGTCAGGAAAGCGGGATTCAGCGAGGGCGATTCCTGCGATCTCACCGGTGCGTTCATTCCGTTCTTCAAAACCCAGGCGGAGCGCCTCGCTGCCGGTGATCCACGCCCGTCGCTCCAAGAGCGGTACCCAACGCATGCGGACTATGTTGCCAAGGTCACTGCGGCAGCTGACAGTCTCGTGAAGCAGCGCCTGTTGCTTCCGGAGGACCGTACGTTTCTCATCAATCAGGCGAACGCGGCCGCCGTTCCCTAACTAAGCTGAAGTGAGACCGCTCGCTCGGTTAAGTGGCTGCTCCCGGATGCGGGAGCAGCCTTCGGCATTGTTGGTCTGCGAATCTTGACAATCCTTTCACCGAGATCTCTTACATCTGCTAACGGCGACCGATTTAAGTCGGAGAAGATCAGGCCGGCTCGGTCGGACTCCGGACGCCGTAGTCACGTCATATTCCATTCAGACGCTCATCGACTTAGTTCGAGAAAGCACCAAAGTGACTCGGACTATGTGATCCTAAGTGTGTGCATCGTGGGTACTATTATCCGGCATGATTAGCGACGGCTTTCTAGTGTGTCAACTTCCCAGGTTTTCATTCTCCCCGGCAGGAAGAGACTGGGCAAAGTATCACGTGAGCTTCACAGTCAATGGATTGTAAGAGTAGAGCCACGCATTCCGATCGGCTCCTTCATCGCGCGCGGCGAATTCCTGGCGTAGTTTCTTCTGATCTCGCATGTGGAACAGCTTGCGGTTGGCGTCGGAGCCTTTAACGATGCGCGAGGTGCGCTCGATCCGGTTGCGCTCGTACAGTTGAAGAGCATCGGCCACAGAATCGGTCGACTGCAGAGCGCGTGTTAACACGGCGGCGTCCTCGATCGCCATCGCTGCGCCCTGGGCGAGGTAAGGCAACGTCGCATGAACTGCATCGCCGAGCAATGTCGCGCGCCGGGTACTCCATGTTGCGATCGGCGGCCGGTAGTAGAGCGACCAGCGAAAGCACGAGTCCTTATCGACGCTATCGATGACCGCCTGAATGTCTTCGTGCCAACCCTCGAAATCCGCTTTCAGCCGTTCCCATGGAAACTTGGCGGTCCACGACTCCTCGGAGATCTCCTCGGTCTCGACCAGGCCCACGAAATTCAGCAAAGCTCCGCCGCGGAGATAGTAGCAAACGACATGTCGCCCGGGACCCATCCACACCGACATGACTCGGCCCATGAAGTCGTCGGGCAGCTGATCGGTTGGGAGCGTCAAGCGCCAGGCCGCATCGCCGGTGTAGGCGGCGTGGTCCGCACCTGCAATCTGCGCGCGGACAGCGGATTTAACACCGTCCGCGCCGATCAAGAGGTCTCCTCTGGCTCTGGAACCGTC
>DASXSW010000062.1:0-12582 GCA_036505755.1 Binatia bacterium
ACTTGGCCCTGCTTGGGCAGATCGTTCTTTTCCTTGGCCTGAATCAGCGCGACGGTGTGGTGATCCGTGGCGTTGCGAAAAAAAGCCATACCGTGCTCGTTTTTGTCGGAAAATTTAAAGCCCATGACCTCGGTCCAAAACTTCGCGCTGCGCTCGATGTCGCTAACGCTTAACACCACATGACCGATTTTTTTGATTTTGATCGGAGATTTTTCTTCCGCCATAAAATGCTCCTTTCTTTTTAGAGGCGGCAAGTTAATGCCTATTTCGGTAGTGGTTCAGTTGGCTCAAGATCTCTCACTTCGTTCGAGATGACAGATCAATTAGTTTGTTGTCATTCCGAGCCAAAGCGAGGAATCCTTCTCGACCCGAAGATTCATAGCGCACTCTAACTGAACCACTGTCCCTATTTCAAAGGTAGGGGATTTCTACCATGGAAGAAAGGACAAGGCAAAGCGGAAATCGCCGCGGCAAGAACGCGCCGGCCGGTCACTTCATTTGGAATTTGGCGACGAGTTTGCGGCTGTAGTGGCGCACGGAATGCAGATCCATCGAGCGGTGCTTGAGCATGTCGAGCCGGATCATTTTCCACTGAATACTCTTCGCCAGCGCGAGGCGTTCGCCTTCGTCCTCGACGTGCTTGAGCAGGTCTTCGAGCGTATGAATGTCTTTGCGCAACTCGGCTTCCGGCGGCAGGACGTGGGCGTTCTTGAGTACGTGGTAACCGATGCGAAGTTCTTCCGGCACCCAACTCAGGTCTTCCAATTCGAGCGGCTTCCCCTTGCCGGGAAGGTTGTCGAATTCGCCTTTACGCTGGGCCTCGAGAATCCGCTGTTCGGCAATTCTTTGAAACAAGGGAACTGCACCGGTTGGTTGTGTGGGGCGCTTCATTGTGAACTTCAAACGCTTGAACCTTTCAGCTCCTCCGGCGGCCGGACATGGCGAAACATCAAGTAAAATGCCACATCATTGATCAATTGTAACCCACCGCCGATAAACAAGGGAAGAGTGAGCGAAACGCTTTGCATGAGATACGTCGAAATGGTCGGGCTGATGCCGAACGGCACGATGCGTGCCAAGCTCGTGACACCGGCGGCTGAGCCGCGCTCGTCGGACTTGACCATAGCCATAGTGAAAGAGGCACGCAATGGGTTATCCATGTATGCGAAGAAAGATCGGATCACGATCAGTGCGGCAGCAATGGTCAAAACCGGGGCGAACGGTAGGCAGAGCCAGATCAGTGAGGCTAAGCCGTGAGAGAAAGCCATGGTGCGGACAACACCAATTCTGCGCGCGATGATCGGTGCGCTCAGAAATGACAATGCGGCCAGAAAATAAGAAGCAAAAAATATAACGCCGAGGGATTTTAGTTCGACACCGAAGCGGAGAAAGAACCAGTACGGCACAAGAGCGCCCGCCATTCCGGCACCGAAGTTGTCGACCACGGCTAGCGCGGACATCTTTGTGACAAAAATACCGCTGCTTTTGGACATTTTCTTTTCAGCTGTCCGGGGCTGGTGCTGCTCGGTGATCGACCGATAAACGAACAGGAGCGCAATGCTGAATCCGATGGTCAAAAGGAAAAGCGGCTTGTATGATCCGATGGCGCTCCAGCCTTTTTCTTCCTGAAGATACTGCGGTACCCCACTCGCGAGAGCACCCAAGGACCCCATGATCGAGCCGACGCAGGAATTGATCGCGAAGATTTGATTGCGGTTCTTAGGCTGACATTTCTCCGCCAATAAAGCTTCTTCCACCGGATTGAACGGGCCGCCTCCTGAGCCGCCACCGCCAGAGCCGCCGGCGCCGACATTGGCGATGATCACCGCGGACAAGATAAAAAAAAGGCTGGTAAAATAAATCAGGATCCCGTTGGAAATGATCGTGAGGAGAGCGAGCAGCATCAAGATTTTCCTACGCCCGATCCGATCCGACAGATATCCCCACAGGGCGGTGAGCAGTGCGCTGCTCAAATAAGCGACGGTAAAGATGATGCCGATGGTAACCGGCGAATAACCAATACGGTCGAGATAGATGGCGAACACAACGTTCAGGTAGGAAAAAGCAAAGGCGCGAATGCCGCGCGCCGCCATCAGTAATTTGGCGTCCCGGTGTAGGTCTCGAAGTAGTCCCATAGCTATGCCGTTACCGCTCGCGACGTTGCGTCTTGTTCTTCGGGCGGTTTCACGTTGCGGAAGAGATAGTAGAAGATGCAATCGTGCGACAGCTGCAGCATGCCGCCCAAGAAAATTGGCACGTTCAACGCGAAGGATTGCATCAAATAGGCGGACAGCGTCGGGCTAATGGCGACCGGGACATGGCGCGACAAGGCCGTGATCCCCGCGGCCGATCCTCGGTCTTCGGGCCTGACAACGCCCATGACAAAAGAGCTTCTTAGCGGGTTGTCCATGTAGGCGAGAAAGGAACGTATAATCGTCAATCCGGCGGCAATCGAAAACGTCGGCGCCAATGGCAGCAGTAAATAGATGAACGATGCCGCTCCATGCGAAAAGGCCATGGTTCGCACCACGCCGATTTTCCGCGCGATGATCGGCGCGGTGAGAAACGACAGCGCGGCAAGAAAGTAGGAAAGAAAAAACATGATGCCCAAGGACTTGAGCTCGACGCCGTAGCGGAGAAAAAACCAGTACGACATCAACGGACTGATCAGGCCGCCGCCGAGGTTGTCGATCATGCCGAGGAGCGACATCTTGATGACGAATCCTCCGACCCGTTTGGTCGGTGACCTTTTTCCTTCTTTCCGAGCGACATGGACATGATGTTCGTCGATGCTGGAGTACGCAAAGATGAGCACGATGCTAAATAGAATGGTTAACCCGAACAGCGGTTTATAAGAAGCGATGGGCGCCCACCCCCAGTTTTCTTGCAGATGCTCGGGCAGGCCGCTCAAGAGCGCGCCCAGTGAGCCCATGATCGAGCCGACGAATGCATTGACGCTGAAGACGCGGTTTCTGTTCTCCGGCGTGCATTTTTCCGCGAGCAGCGCGTGTTCAACCGGGCTCATCGGTCCGCCGCCTTGTCCGCCGCCCCCCGAGCCGCCCGCACCGACGTTGGCGATCACCACGGCCGCGATGATGAAAATCAGGTGGCTAAAAAAAATGTAAATGACGTTGGAAACGATCGTTAGCGCCGCCAGGAGCATGAGAATGTTCTTGCGGCCATAGCGGTCCGACCAGTAACCCCAAAGCGCAGTTAAGACCGCGCTGCTGGTGTAGGCCGTCGTGACCACAAGGCCAACCGTCATCGTCGAATAACCGAGCTGGCTTAAATAGATCGTGAAAATAACGCCCAGATATGAAAAGGCGAAGGCTCGCACGCCGCGCGAAGTCATCAAAATAATCGCATCCCGCTGCAGACCGCCGAAAAGTTTTTGAATCACGGTGCCCTCGAGGCTTGATAGTATTCGCGTTCGTAGTCGAGTTCGGTGCGGATTTTGATGGCGTGAAGCGCGTCGTTGGCTTCGTCGAGCGAGGAACTTCCCCGCACGGCTTGCGCGGGTCGACCGAGCGCCTCATAGAGCTTGGTCGTCGATATGAAGAAAGTCAGCGCCGTAAGCGGCGTGAGCTTGACGCGTCGTTGTTCGCGCCTGATGTTGCTCTCTCCCCAGGCACCGCGGAAACATTGAACGGGAATCGCGCTCGCCTCAGTCGGCACCGTCCTAATGACTTCTTCGAGCTCGGCCGCGACCTTCGACGTCAGCGCCCAACCGCCGAGCAAACCATCGGCTGCTGCCAATTTACTCAGTGCGACTTCGATCTCATCCGTGGTCAGTTCGCCGTCGCTGCCGTAACCGAAAACCCCCCAGAATGTCCGATGGCGGTTGGCCAATTCAGCGTAAGCCGCGAGCATAATTGAGTCCGCGAGCGGGCTGCGCAGGCCAGGCTCGTAACCCTGAGCCAATGAATCGCCACCGACGTCGACACCGACGAGCAAGTCGGTGTTTAGTTCTTTCATCGCTATTTCCAAACCGTCAACCACGCCTTTGACGCCGCCGTTGATATCGACCAGGAGAATTTCTTGCTTTTGAACCGCAGCCATCTTTGATTCAGCGAAGCGGACGCCGGTATCGGTTTGACTCTCGGTGTTCGCCATCCAAACAAAAGGATGAAGCACGCGAACGTCGCGCACTTCAGTCAGTTTGCGCGGTCCGGGAATCGGATCGTAGACGTTTCGTTCCCATGAGAGCCCGCCAAGAACGAATTGCAATCCACAGAATTCTAAAAATCTTGCGACCGCCAACGCGCCGACAACGTCACCACCACCACCGACGCCGAGGACGAGGGCACGGGATGAGGCGCGGATAAGATCCTCAAGAGATGGCGGAGACGATTGCATTTATGTTGTTCGGGTTGGTTTTGATTGCGCGGTGCCTTGGCTAGATTGTTTACTAATCACGAATCCCTCTCACCCTGAGCTTTAGCGAAGGGTCCCGCCCTCATTTAGTTCGTACCGTGTCGAGAAGGCGAGATCCTCGGTTTCGCCTCGGGATGACAGCTCGTATCCGAACGATTTGCTTGGTGAATTGTCACTTCGGGAGATGCGTGTCTTGTCCTGGCACCGGATTGGCGATAGCTTCTTCCAATGACTTAACGCCGTGCCATTCGTTCGACGGCCGGACGCGGCCGTCGCTTCCGACTTGATCGACGCCCCAATAGATTTCCAGCGAGTGATTGTCAGGATCGCGAAATTCCACCGCGATCTGACAGCCGGCGCGGCGCCGGCCATCGAAGTCGATTTTCGCGTTCGCCGCACGCAAACGATCGCGGGCGCGAACGACCTCCGCAAGGGTCGGCACTTCGAAGGCAAGATGGTGCAGCTCTCGATTGGCGTTCTTTCCGTCGCCGGCCCCAACCAGAGCGAGGCAATGATGATCGGTGTTGCAGCGCAGAAACACCATGCCGCCGGGCATCATATCCTCGGGATACACATCGGAAACCTTGAAACCAAGCACCTTCGTGTAGAATTCCGTGGAACGTTCGAGGTCCGATACTCGAAGCACGACATGGCCGACCTTGCTGATGTGAAATTCCATTCCATTCGAAGGAGTCATGTTCTTTAACTTCTCGATATCAACGGCCATAGAGATTCCTCTTTCGTCGCGCTGAATTGCATTTGCTATAACATGTCCGTGCCGGTTCTGCACATGAACGGTAGAAAAAGATTTCTCCCTTTGGTCGAAATGACAGAACGTGCGGTATCTGTCATTTCGAGTTCGCGAAGCGGGCGAGAAATCTTTCTTGCGGTTTCGAGTGAAAGGCCGACGCCAGCCCCCAAAACTATGCTCGAAGGCTATTTACCGGGAATGGATGGCATTAAGCCGTTGCGGCGCAGAAATTCAATGACAAATTCGTCGAAAGTCGCGGGGTCTTCGATATTACAAGCGTGTCCGGTCTTGGGAAGTACCTTATGAACCGCACCGGGAATCAACGAAGCAGTTTTCTTGCCGCCGGCGAGAGAGTTATCATACTCACCGTTGATCACGAGAGTCGGCACTTTCATTGTCCCCAGGCGCGGCGTCATGTCGAGACCGCCGCGCGCGCGAAAGATCTGACCAATGGATTCACCGGAAAGCCACGGGTCGCGTTCGACGAATGTATTGAGCAAATATTTTCCCAATTTCGTCTCCGGAAAATCCGGCGCGACCAATTCTTTCAAATGCCGGATGTGATACTTCTCGATGCCGATTTCCGTATAGCCGTGGATTCGTTCTTCGATTGACCCGCCTGGTCCGCTGCTACCGCCGACAAGTATCAGTGCTTTGAACATTTCCGGATGATCGAGTCCCAAGAGAATCGCCATGCCGGAGCCGACGCTGACGCCGCCCAGTATCGCTTCGTTTACGGCTTCGTCGCGGCAAACGCCGAGCACGTCGTCCGCCATCTCCTTGAGGCTGAACGGCGTCGTCGGCTTGGCCGATCTGCCATAACCGCGGATATCGATCGCAATGACTTTGAAGTAGGTCGAGAAATGGGCGATCTGGTACATCCACAGGTTATGGTCGAACGGATTTGCATGAACCATGACGAAAGGAAACCCTTCGCCGGAAACTTCGTAGTAGATTTTAATGCCGCTGGCGGTGCTGTACATGATTTAAAAATTCCGTTCCAATTGTTCCAGTCGTTCCAAATGCTTCAATCGTTCAAGTCGTTAAGGGTTGTTCTTGAATGCTCTTCCGACGAGTGGAACTATTGGAACTAATGGAACGATTGGAACGTGCGATTAATTCGGCTTTCTCGGCCGTTCTTGCTTGATCTTTTCTTTTACCTCTTCCAATTTCATTACGTCACAGTATTTGTGATGCATGTCGAAGAGGTTGACCTTGTGAGAGAGGGAGCTGCGGTCGAAAACCGTTTCCTCAACAATGGAGACATGGTAGCCCAGTGAGTACGCGTCGACGCAGCTCGCGCGTACGCAGCCGCTGGTGCTTTCGCCGCAGACGATCAGGCTGTCAATTCCCAATTGAGTGAGATGGGCCACGAGCGGCGTGCCAAAAAATCCACTTGCCCGTTCTTTGAAGATGACCACGTCGCCCGATTCAGGTTTGAACTCCTCCTTGATCTCGAATGCTTGAGGATCGATCTTTGCCCGCTGGCGGTTGGTCGCGTTTATAACGTCCGGTTTTGCCTCTTTGCGGGTTTCACTGGTCGTGTAAAAAACCGGGATCTTGAGGGAGCGCGCCAACGTGAAAAGTTCCTGCGTCGGCTTGATCGCGTTGTGTGCGTAAATACCGCACGAGCTTTTATAGGTATCGACGAGCTCGTGGGGCTCTTTAGCGCCGCCTTCGTAGGCGAGATTATACAGGTCGATAGCCAGCAGCGCCGGTCTCTGACCGATATAAGTTTCGCGCTGGTACGGTGTGTAGGTTTTCAGAATTTCCGGTGTAACGACATCTTTCCAACAATGATCCTCAAAGTTTTCAATCGCCATGATTCATCTCCTTTGTGGATTTTCAGTTGAGTGTTTCTATAAGCAAAAGCAACTCCCTTCCTTGTAGCCACGGTGTTTCGAAGTTGTCAAGGAAACGATCGCACGAAGAAACTTTCTTCTATTGGCCTGTGATAGTCGCGATGATGAATGATTTTGTTTTTTAGCGAGCCAAAGACACTTTCAACGACAGCACACCGCTGTCCTGATTTCACAATTCAAGTTCGGTCGCATTAAGCTTGCTCTTAACCGGTCACGAAGGGGACCAAGTTTCTATGCCCGAGGCGGCGCGCGCCTGAATCATTCACGGTGATCGGTTCGCCGACCAGGGCGGGCGTGCCTTTGAAGTCGATCTGTGTCTTGACCGTAAAAGTAAAACCAGGCTCGATGACTATATCCCTGTCGTGGGCGGCTGGCCCGGGCCCTACTCTCGGCCGGTCGGCGCCGAGACCGTTGGTATGGACCAGCACGCCGCCGCCCTTGGCTCCGCGCGCCTCGGCAAGCCGCACGAATTCATCAATCAAGCCGCCAATGGTATTGCCCGGTTTTACCCAATCTAGAATTCCCCGAAAACATTCGATGGCGATATTCGTTGCCTGGCGGTAGGCGTCGGCATTCTTGCTGCCAATTAAGATTGAATGGTTGCATTGGGCCCGATAGCCTTGTAGTCGGGCGTCGATTTCCTGGCAAAGGACTCCGCCGTCTTGCATCGCGATCGCAAGTCCCATGCTATTGCTGGCATTGGCGGTCTTATTGTTTGAGCCAAGAGAAAGTCGCGCCGGATAATCGGCGGTGTGCGCGATCAACACTTTGGCCATTTCAATCCAGAGTTCCCCCTCTTCCACGCCGGGCCGGGCGATTTCCATCATTCTCGCGATTGCCGCTTCATTGGCGTCGGTGATTCGCTGGATCACGGCGATTTCTTCCGGCCCTTTGACGATGCGCGAGAATTCCAAGACGTCACTCGCCGGAGCAAAGGTGGCTTCCGGCAGGGCGGTCGAAATGCGCCGCCAGGTTTCAAACGGGATTGTGCCCTCCGGCATGCGATACTGATCGAGCAAGCCAGTGACGCCGATCCGGCTTTTACCGAATCCCAGCTCACGCAGCCGTTCGGGAACCAACTTTGAAAAATCGCCCCAGCGGATATCCGAGGGCCACTTGAGATTAGCCACCCACATGCGGCGCTCGCGTTCTGAGGAGAGAATCGCAGTAACTTCGCCCGAAGCGGGAAAGACCACCCAGGCGCCGCCCTGGACTCCTCCCATCTGGCATAGGTACCGGGAGTTCGCCTGGGGCTCGCCGACATCCGCCGCCGGCGCCAATAAGCAGTCCAAGTTCCGTTCACGCATCAACCGGCGCACGCGCTCGTAGCGTCGATCGCGTTCAGCGAGGGAAAATGACGCCAAGCTCCGCTTGCCGTTTGCGTCGGATTGGAATGGATCTACAGGATTGTAGGACATTAGTTACCTCGGATCACGTTTATCTTGATTAACCGCTGCACCACGAGAGCACGAAGGACACAAAGGCTTCGGATATTAAGTCTTGAACTTCGTGCACTTCGTGTCCTTCGTGGTGAGTAGGGAGGGCCGTCAAGCATTCCTCTCGATAAAATTGATCACCACTTGATTCCAGTCTTGCGGGATCTCCCTATAATGAAAATGGGCGACGTTATTGAAGATGTGCATCTCCGCCTTCTTGGTTTTTGCGCTGATCATCTCAAACAATTTGATACCGATCGGCAGGATGGCCGATGGATCGTTGGCTCCCCAAGTGATCAAGACAGGCATGGTCATTCGTCCTTCTTGGATCCACTGATGAGTCTCGGCTTTATCGCGTTGAAATGTTCGGACGTTGGCCTCCGGATTGACCCCTTCGTCCTCTCTGCCGTCGGTGTTCAAGATTCTCAGAGTCTCCCGCGCCTTTGGCGTGTTGGCCATAAAAACGGCGGCGTCCAGATAATCATCGGTGATGTTGTCGGTGTTCACCGATAGTTTCCCCCAATGGAAACGAATGTACTCACGCAATTCCTTCGGGCCGTTCGCAAAGAGCTTGTGGCGCCGCTCAGCCATGTCGCCCACCGGCGGTCCCAAGGTGGCGCTGTCGACGATGACCAAGCTCTTGCACATTTCCGGATGCTCGAGCGCCAAACGCGCCGCGGTGTAACCGCCATTGGATTGTCCCACGACGTGGAACGACTTTACGCCCAATATCTGGATGAACTGGTAGATATGTTGGACGATGGCGTGCTGCGTGAAATCGTCGAGGCTCTTGGGATTGTCTGTCATCCCGGCGCACAGCTTGTCTGGAGCCAAAACTCGAAACTTTTTTGACAAACCGGCGATGTTTCGGGTCCAGGTATTCGCGCTGCCCCAAGGTGAGAAGCGCGAGCCATGGATCATTAACATGACCTCGCCTTGTCCTTCGTCGTAGTAGCGCGTCCTAATGCCGTTTACGTCGACAAACTTTGCCTGATAAATGACCGAGCCTGTCTCCAACATGGGCGAGGTCCGGGTCGCTGTCGAGCTCTGCATAAATTGTCTCCTTCGCCACCAAAATCTGCGCGCATCTTATTGCATTGTGCCAAATTGAATCAAGCATTTATAAAACATTGAACATCCATTGACTCAATCGGTCCACAATTATATGAACGCCAATCAGGCTTGTCGCACAGTTATAAAGGGGGGCTACACTATGGCGAGGAACAAGCAGAACTCCAGGGTCGGACAGACGGGAAGAACGTTAAGCCGACGTCAATTCATCCGCTTGACCGCGACATCGGCGGCTTCGTTAGGCGCTCTCTCTTGGCCGCGGGGTTTTCTGTTTGCCGCGCAGGCGGGCAGAAAACGAATTGTTATCCATACGGAGCGGCCGATTACGAGTCTGGGCTACCACAACCGCCGCGACACCGAGCATGTATGCATGGCTGATGCAGGGTTGGTTTTTCAGAATCCGGTGACTTTGGAACGAGTGCCCATTCTCGCTGAAGAGTTGCCATCCGTGAAAAAGGGCACCTGGAAAATCGACATGCAAAAAAAGACCATGATCACAGTCTACAAGCTTCGCCCCGGGCTCAAGTGGCACGACGGCAAGCCCTACACGTCGAAGGATTTCGAATTCGGTTGGCAGATCGCCAAACATCCCGAATTCCCCATGCCCGATCGCCTCGTTCCAGAGATGATTTCTAAGATCGAGACACCAGACGATCGAACCATCGTGATGCACTGGAACGATCTCTACAACGAGGCCTACGCGGTTCAATATACTCACGTGCGCGCATTTCCGCGCCATCTGCTTCAAGACGCTTTCAGCGCCGGCGACATGAAGGCGTTCGCCAACCTGCCGGCGTGGAACAAGACTTTCGTGGGCGCCGGACCCTATCGGGTCGTCGAATGGGATGGCGGCAACCGCATGGAGCTCGAGGCCTTCAATGACTATGCGCTGGGAAGGCCTAAGATCGATCGAGTCACCGTCCGCTTCGTCGAAGACAGCAACACCAACCTTGCGGCCGTGCTCGCCGGGGAAGTAGATTTCTGCATGCGCAGCACGATCTCCTTCGACGGCGCGATGATTCTGCGCGAGCAGTGGGAAAAACAAGGCAAAGGCAGGGTTCACATCAGCCCAGCCTCTTGGAGTTGGCTAAACTTAAGCCGCGACAATCCCTGGTTCAGCGATGTGCGGGTGCGGCGCGCGTTGATGCATGCGATCGACCGCGAGGCGATGGTAAAGAGTATTTTCAAAGGTGAGAATCTCGTGTCGCATTTTTCCATGTCGCGCATTCGCAAGAGCTTCAAGAAGGCCATGGCGGTGGCGACGATCTACAAATACGACCCGGAAAGAGCGAAAAAACTTTTGGCCGAGGCGGGTTGGAAACCCGGGCCGGAGGGCATCCTGGTCAATGAAAAGGGCGAGCGCTTGGAGTTTGAGTTTCGCTGCCAGGCCGGCAGGCGTGAGCATGAGCAGGCCCAGGCGATTATCAGCGACTACTGGAAAAAGATCGGCGTGCGCGCCAACATCAAGAATCTACCGACTCGTCTGCTCAACTCGGCGGAAAACCGCAATCGTTGGCCCGGCGCGTATATCGGAACCCACAACGTCACCGTCGAGGAGTGGGCGGAGCGCTTCCATACGAAAAATATCCCGACGGCGGAAAACAAATACGCGGTGGAGAACGTTTCCGGTTGGAACGATCCACGCAAGGACGCGATCCTGGACGAGTTGAACGAAATCATCACACCGGACCGATCCGAAAAATTGCAGCTCGAATTCGTCAAGCTATTTACAGAATATTTGCCGGTCCACCCGCTTTATTACGGCCCTGAGGTCCTCGTCGCTAAAAAAGGCCTAACCGGTATCACCCCGCGACAAGAGACCGGCGGGCAAAACGCGAGCACCTGGAACATGCACAAGTGGGATAAGGTTTGAGAAAGCAGCCGTTCAAATCGTTCAAGTCGTTCAAACAGTTCAAGCCGTTTCAGAAACGAAAACATGCTCGTCGTGGTCAGATTACCGATGGAAGTGAGATAAGCGATGATAGCTGGAGCGAATGGCGCGGTCGCGTTCAATGTTAAACAGATTGGCCATCTGGATACTCCGGGAGGCGGTCAAGTTCTGGTGCAAGGCAAAACCGCCTTCGTCGGTCATATTGATCCGCCGCACGGAACCTCGATCATAGATGTATCGGAGCCCTCCCATCCAAGGCTTCTATCGAGTTTGGAGGTGCCGCCCGAAACGCATTCACACAAGGTCAGAGTGTCGGGCGACATCATGGTCATCAATAATGAGAACTACACGCGGCACCAGCAAATTGGCGGCAGCCGAATTCCGGCCGAGCGCGAGCGGCTGACAAAGGAACTCGGACGGCCACCGACGGATGCGGAGCTCGCCGGCGCTCTCAACTACACCGTCGCCGATCTGAAATCGCTAGTGGACTCGGCAGCGCGCGGCTATCAGGGAGGCGGCATCCGCATCTTTGATGTAGCCAATCCGCAAAAGCCACGTGCGCTATCCTTTTTTAAAACCGGTGGCAACGGAGTGCACCGCTTCGATTTTGACGGGAGGTATGCGCATCTCTCGACGAGAATGGAAGGGTACGAAGGCTATATTGTCATGATTGTCGATCTGAAAAATCCGAGCCGCCCGGAAGAGGTATCTCGCTGGTGGCTCTCTGGACAATGGGTAGCGGGCGGAGAAACAGCTTACTGGGGATACGACCGCTACGAATGCCATCATCCGATGCGTTTTGGCGATCGTCTCTATGTCAGCTACTGCATGGCGGGATTAGTGATTCTCGATATCAGCGACATTGCCACCCCTAAGCTCATAAGCCGATACAATTACCATCCGCCGTTCTTCAAGACTCACACATATATTCGCGCCCCGTTTGCGATAGGTGGAAGAGACATCGCCGTGGCAGTCGATGAGCAACCGCCACGTCCGCGCCCGGAACAGGTGCCGGCCTTCATGTGGTTTTTCGATGTGACGGATGAAAAGAGTCCTAAGCCGATCTCGGCGTATGCCATGTCTGAGGCGGACACACCGTGGACGCGCGCAGAGCACGGCGGGCGCTTTGGCGCGCACCAGTGTCACGAGCACATGACCGACAGTTTGGTCTACGTAACGTGGTTTAGAGGCGGGCTG
>DASXSW010000063.1:0-7282 GCA_036505755.1 Binatia bacterium
TATCGCTCTGGCGTGCCACGCGGACGGCGTTCACTTAGGCCAGGAAGACTTGCCGCTTGCGGTAGGAAGAAAACTGATGGCGGCGAAACTCGTTGGCATTTCGACCCACGACATCGAACAAGCTCAAGAAGCCGAGCGGAATGGCGCCGACTATATCGGCTTCGGCCCCATGTTCGGCACGACGACCAAAGACACCGGCTACGCCCCGCGAGGTGTCGACATGCTCCGTAAAATCCGCGCCGCGGTAAAACTTCCAATCGTCGCCATCGGCGGCATCAGCGAACAGAACGTCCGGCAAGTCTGGCAAGCCGGCGCCGATTCGGCGGCAATCATCAGCGATATATTGAGCGCGGATGATGTGGCGGCCAAGGTCAGCCGAATCCTTGCGAGTCACCCCAACCGTTAATCGATGCCGCGGATGCCCGTCCGCGTCCCCTCACATCCTGATGGCATTAAGCGGCGTATGAACCGGAGCATGCTAAGTGGCAGTCCCGTGAGCGGTAAGGTTATACTCCAAATCTGTCGCGGGGATACGTCGCGGTGCGAGCCACCTCCGGTATGGAGATTTCGAAGCGCACCGCTAATCTTGTGACGTTGAGCCTATAGAAAAAGTCAAAGTGAGAAGGGTACAAGAAAAGCGACCGCTGCATTCGACTCATAAGCTACGATCTAGGTTTGGGTGACCATTGGTCGCACGCTAGAATTGAAAAAGTTTTTGCAAACTAGTGATAGGCTGAGGCTGCTCCGCTGACTTGTATTGGTGGTTTCGTGATTAGACAATAGCAAATCTAGCGGCTCTGTTCTGCGGTAGCCCTACTCTAGATGGAGGCATTCCATGGAAACCAAAATCATCTTCAATGGCAAGAGCTACACCAACGTAGAGTCTATGCCGGAAGAAGTGCGGCAGGCGTATCAGGACGCGCTGGCGCAATTTGCGGACGCCGACAAAAACGGCATCCCGGACATCCTGGAGCGCGGCGCCGCTGGCAACGTGATCGCGATCCAGCAGGCGTCCATCTCCTTCAACGGCCGGGAGTTTAAAAGCGTGGGGGAAATGCCCGCAATAGTGCGTCGTCTCTTCGAACTGGCGATGGGCCAAGCGGACGCAAACCGCAACGGCATTCCGGACGCGCTGGAAGCTGCATTGTCAGGGCGAGAGACTCCGTTCCCGACCGCCGGAACCGCTCGGGCGGAGACCGCGGCGGCGGCGAACGTATCCACTTCCAACCCGCCGCACCAGCGCGAACCGATCACGGCAGGACTTGAGCGAACCGCAAACGCGCTCGATATCTTTCTCCGAATCCTCCTGAGTATCGTCGCGATCGCCACCGTGGCTGGTGCCACCTTTCTCATGCTCAAAATGGACAGCGGCTCTCGCAGTCAAGGCGGCAGATTCTATGTCGTTATCGCCGCGCTCGTCATCCTCGGCGCCGTGGACTCGCAATTTCGTAAATTGGTAGCACGGCGAGCCCCGTTCAGCATAGGAACGACCGAGGCCGAAAGCCGCTACGGCCTGATCAGCCTTCTCCTACTGCTGATCTCAGCGGTGGTCCTTTTCGGTGCGGCGTTGCTCCTGCCCTGACGGATAGGGAGAAGACGGTAAACGCTGTTAGATGGAACAGGGAGATGCAGATCGAACAAGTGCCAATATCTCATCCCGACATAGCCGTCTTGTTGCTCTTACAAAACGATTCAAAATCAGTTGATTCACCCGGGAATCAGACCGATCAATTCTCGGTGCTTCCCGACTTTGCCCGCATCCGCTGTCCCCTGTGCAAATGGCAACCGAAACCTTCGCACCGCTGGTTTTGCGCGCCTTGTGATTCGCCGGAATTTTTCGCTGACGGCTGCGGAACCTGCTGGAACACTTTCAGCACGCGCGGGCGCTGTCCTGGTTGCGGCCATCATTGGCGCTGGACGGCGTGTTTGAATTGCACAGGCTGGTCGCTCCACGCTGACTGGTATGAACTCGAATCGAAGAAATCGCAGTAATTCCAAATTTACGTAGTCAGAATTCCTCGCGCACCCGCAGATAACTCGCAAACCGTGGCAGGCCGGTGTTGGTCACTCCGCGATAGGTGTAGGTGATAGTCGTGCCCACCGACGGCGGACTTTTGCGCGTTTGGTCGGTGAATCCCGTGCCGATCAGAAATCGTTTGCCGTCCGGCGATTGCACTCGAAGAGCGCCCATCATGCCCAGGTATTTGCCCTTGCCGGGAATGTGCTCGATCACCACCGCCTCCGTGTCCTGTAATGGCTTGTGCTTGAGCAGTACATCGCTGCGGCCGGTCACGTAGGCGGCATCCGCCAAATGGAGCATGAGCCCTTCACCGCCGCCGCGTACCACTTCATCCAACTTGCGTTTGAGGGCGGCGCGATCGGCGACCCGAAACTGCTCGACCGCAACCAGCTGCGGCCAGCGCGTCTGCGCGACAATTTCTTTGATGCGCCGGGCGCGCTCGGCAAAAGTCCCCGGCGCCTCTGGCAGCTCGAAGATCATGTATTTGATCCGGCGCCATTCGTCGTCCTGCGGCTCAGTCTTGCGTACCATGCCGGAAAGAGCTTCAAAACGTCCGCGTCCCAACCAAAGCTCGCCGTCCAGCAATTGCGCAGGCAGTTTGGAAGTAAACCATGCCGGCGCGTCGACCGCGCGGCCGCTGCGAAAGCGCAGTACCTTGCCGTCCCAGATTGCCCGCACGCCGTCATATTTTTCACTGACCAGATATTTGGCCGGATCGACCTTCGGCCCGACGTCGCTGGCTAACAGCAACGGCAATGGCACCGCGTCTGACTCTGCGGCTCGTGCAATGTCGCGCAGGCACGAAATTAGCGCCCACATCGAGAGCAAGATCGAGAGCTCATTGAATTTCCTCTGCATCAACGTCGCTCCGTTGCGCCCACGAGAAGTATTTTACTGATGATCGATCGGGCTAATGCGCAGATATTCGCGTTCGCATCCAGTTGCGAAGAGCTCGGTTGTGCTTAGCAATGACAGGGCAGACGCGTTGTTTCGAAATTGGCATCGCGTCGTACCAGTTTTGTCTAAGCTTCGTCCGCCTCGTCCAAATTGTAATCAGCCCGTTCGGTGTAGTTTTCGAAACGAGTAAACTCACCGAGGAAAGTAAGGGTAACGATACCGGTGGGACCATTACGCTGTTTCTCGACGATAACTTCCGCTTTACCCTTCACCTCATCGTTGTTTTTGTCATAAAGCTCTTCACGGTAAATGAACATGATTAGATCTGCATCTTGTTCAATCGCACCGGATTCACGAAGGTCCGACATCTGCGGCTTTCTGCTGGTCCGATCTTCGACCTTGCGATTGAGCTGGGAGAGCGCCATCACGGGAATATTGAGCTCTTTGGCGAGCGCTTTTAAAGAGCGAGAGATTTCTGAAATCTCTTGCTCGCGATTGCTGGCGTTGCCCATTCCGCGCATCAGCTGAAGATAGTCCACGACGATCAAGCCGACCTTTTTCGAGCGATCACGAACCAGGCGGCGCGCTTTGGCGCGCAATTCAAGAACGGAGATCGCCGGCGTGTCGTCAATATAGATCGGCGCTTCGTGCAGCCGGCCAGCGGCTTTGGCGAGCTGGGGAAAGTCGCGCTCGCCTAGATAACCCGAGCGCACTTTGGAACTGTTCACGCGCGCTTCGGAGCAAAGCATGCGGAGCACCAGTTGTTCCTTGGCCATTTCCAAAGAAAAAACCGCGGCCCCGACGCCGGAATAGGCGGCGTTGGCGGCGATATTGAGCGCGAACGCGGTTTTTCCCATGCCCGGCCGGCCGGCGACGATGATCAGATCCGCAGGCTGAAGTCCGGCGGTGAGCTTGTCGAGATCCTCGTAGCCGGTGGGCACGCCGGTGACCATCTCTTTGCGTTGATACAGCTTGTCAATCGTCTTGAGTGTGTCGGTAATCATGTCGCCGACGGCGACAAATGAGGCTTTGATCTTTTTCTCGGAGATATCGAAGATGACTTTCTCCGCGATGTCGAGAAACTCTTCAACGTTACCCTGCTCTTCGTAGCCCCGCGTGGCGATTTCCGTCGCAGTCGAAATCAAGCTGCGGAGAATCCCCTTTTCCCGCACGATTCGCGCGTAATAGGAAATATTGGCCGCAGTTGGCACGAAATCGGCCAAGGACGCCAGATAGGCGGTCCCGCCGACTGCTTCGAGTTCGTTCTTGCTTTTTAAAAACTCGCTCAGCGTGATCAGATCGACCGGTTCGTTGCGGTCGGTGATCTCGGTCATGGCGCGAAAGATCTTGCGGTGCGACTCCCGGTAGAAATCTTCGGGCTTGAGCAGCTCCAGAACCTGGTTGATGGCGTCGTTCTCGAGTAAGACACCGCCCAGAACGGAAGACTCAGCTTCCAAATTCTGCGGAGGAACTTTGCGTAGATTATCTTCTAGCGTGGCCATCGAGTCGCTTGAGATTTTTACGCGCAGCAGTAGATAAGAAAGGCATGGTCAGTTCAACAAAATTGTGAGTTAGGCGAATGTAACCGATCAAAAGCAAAATGCAAGAAAATTGTTGTGCCGCGTAAAACTTTTTTTACCGCAGCGAGATCGATGTCGATTCAGTCACTAGCTTCGAAACCAGAGTTTTAACGTTCGCGCGCCTATTTGCGCGCTATCGTTCACAGTTTGTGCACAGCTTTGCTCACAGCGAAAAATCTCCTGGTGAAATGCGCTGGTTCGATTCGCGGCCGCTGCATCAATCATTTATTCGGTCGATGAAATCGCGCCGGCGAAAATCGCGATACAAGCCGGCGCGATGCACTGCTTTTTCTACGGTCCCCCGCGCGGACTGAACATCAGTGCTGCCTCATCGAGAGATTTATGGTCGCCGAGCAGCACCAATCGGTCGCCCGCTCGCAAGACGAACTCTGGACCCACGTTGTGGAAGGGCTTACCATCGCGCACCGCGGCGATCACCGTCACCCCGCTCCGCTCCCGGAGATCGATCTCCCGCAAACTTTGGCCGACTAGGGGCGAGCTTTCGGAGACGGAAAAAATATCCGTGGTGACGCCAATCAGAAATCGGCTCAGCTCATCGAGCTGTCTGCCCTGAAGCCGCAGTCCGCGCAAGGTCCCATAGTGTTCCCGGCGAATCAGATCGACTTGTAACGCGATCACGTTGCGCGGAACGTGGTATTCCTGCAACACCCGAGCAAAAATCTCCACAGACGTTTCAAATTCTTCGGGAATTACTTGGTTGGCGCCAAGGCTATAAAGACGCTCTATCTCGGCCACGTATCGAGTGCGGACGATGATATTGATTTCAGCGCGAATGCGGCGCGCCTGTGATACGATATGAGCTGTCGCCGTCGGATCCGAAATAGCAATGACCAACACACGTGCCCGACCGATGCCCAACTGTTCAAGAATATCTGTCCGGGTACCGTCGCCGAAATTAATCTCCTCTCCCGCTGCCTTACCGGCGCGGACCAACTCCGGATTCAGCTCCAGAACCCGATAGGGGATGCCGGACTCGCGCAGCACCCGCGCAAGGTTTTGCCCGTTGAGCCCATAGCCAACGATGATGACATGCCCTTCAATTCCGGCGGTCTCCGTGTGCTCTGCGGCAGGTTGGCGCGTTTCCCGCCAGCTGATCTTTCCGGTTAAGCGGTCGGCGACGCGGTGCGCCGATTGAATCAGAAAAGGCGCCGTAATCATGCTCAGAATCGATGCGGCGAGAAAAGTTTGTTCCCCGGCGGCGCTCAAAAGATTGTGACCGATCCCGGCCTTGGCCAGGATGAAGGAGAACTCGCCGATTTGAGCCAGACTCAGTCCCAGAAGAATGCCGAGCCGGGCGGACCGATAGAGCCACCAGAAAATCACCAACACAACTAAAGTCTTGATGCTCACAATGAGCAGGAGCTCCAGTACCGGGGTAAGCCAATCCTGCCTGAGGATCTCGGGATTGAGCAGCATGCCGATGGAAATAAAAAAAATGCCGCTGAAACAGTCGCGCAGCGGAAGCACATCCGCGACAACTTGGTGGCTGAGCTCGGATTCGGAAATAACCAGTCCGGCGATCAAAGCGCCCAACGCGAGAGACAAACCGGACACTGACGATAGCCAAGCGGTGCCGAGACAGATCAGCACGACAAAGAGAATGAAGACTTCCCGATTTCTGACGAGCGCAACTTGGTGCAACAGCCGGGGTAGCAACTTGCGCGCGGTCCAGACGATCAAGACCAATGCCAGCAAAGACTTTAGGATGGCCCATCCGACGCCAAGTAGAGAGCCCGGTGTCGACTGAGCCAAAAACGGCACCATGAGCATCATCGGAACAATGCAAAGATCCTGAAACAAAAGAGTTCCGCTGGCCAGACGGCCTTGGATCGAATTGGTTTCGCCACGGTCGTTATAGATCCGCAGAACGATCGCCGTACTGCTCATCGTGACCAAGAAGCCGTAGAAAACGCCCACGCCCGGCGGCACGCCCAAAAACAGCGCGATCGCCAGCACGACCAAGATCGTTGTAAAAACCTGCAGAAACCCGGCCCAGATAATTCGGCGTTGCATGGTGAGGAAGCTCTCCAATGAAAATTCAATGCCGATGATAAAGAGCAGGAGCACCAAGCCGATATCCGCTAACGTTTCAACTTGGTTGACGTTTTTGATTAGACCCAATCCGCCGGGACCGATGACCACGCCGGCGAGCAGAAAACCGACAATCGCCGGCACGCGCAGTTTTTGGGACAGAAAGACGATCCCGATCGTCACCGCGAGGACGATCAGTAATTCTTCCAGGAAGCGAATTTCAGGCATTCGTTGTCGAGAGAAAACTGAATGAGCACGAATCGCGCCGGAGCGGGACCGTAGCTGCTTTAAGGCTGCCGATAATCGGCGCTGACTACCGTGTGGATACCGCCGCGCACCTTGAAGTCACCGATCACGGTCATCTTTCTCGGACGGCAAGCCTGAACGAGATCATCCAAAATCTTATTGATGACCGCTTCGTGGAAAGCACCCTCATCCCGATAGGACCAAAGGTAAAGCTTCAACGACTTCAGCTCGACGCAAACCTTGTCGGGCACGTAGCTAATGCGGATCGTGGCAAAATCGGGCTGGCCGGTACGCGGGCACACACAGGTGAACTCAGGACACTCCATGTTGATCTCGTAGTCGCGCTCCGGCCGAGGGTTGGGGAAGGTTTCTAACTCTTTGCTCGGTTGCGCTGCCATGCGCTGATCTTAGCGCGGGCGTAATGCAATTCCAAATTGCCCACTTACCTTGACTTGAAAAGTACGCGATGATAACGCCTTGAAAAAAG
>DASXSW010000064.1:0-5526 GCA_036505755.1 Binatia bacterium
GAAATCAAGCCCGTCAAGGAGCTCGGGCCGACCAAAGGTGAAACGAGATTGGGCCGAGAATAAATCGGTGCCGATGATGCCGAGCCAAACACCGATGGACGCGGACAGCAGACTTTTTAGCACCGATTCTCCCGTCAAATAAGCGACCATGCTCATCCCCAGAAACATCAGGGCGAAGTATTCCGGAGGCGCGAAGCGCAGAGCGAACTCGGCCAGCGGTGGCGCTGCCACCATCAACCCCACGACGCCGAAGGTCCCGGCGATGAACGAGGCAATCGCGCTGATCCCGAGTGCCGGCCCGGCCCGACCCTTTCGGGCCATTTGATAGCCGTCAAGGCAGGTCACCACGGACGAGGATTCCCCCGGGATGTTTAGCAAGATGGAAGTGGTCGATCCGCCATATTTTGCTCCATAGTAGATCCCCAGCAGCATGATGAGCGCGGTCGTGGGCTGCATGTGAAAGGTCAAGGGAAGCAGTATGGCCACGGTCCCGGCCGGACCGATTCCTGGCAACACGCCTACTACGGTGCCGAGAAATGTGCCAACGAAGCACCAAAATAGATTGACAGGTGCGAGGGCGATAGAAAAACCAAAGAGAAGATTGTTGAAAGCGACCACGTTCTTCTTAAAGACCCCATGGGCCCGAAGGTAGCGGGACACCGAGCGCTAGCGAGAGTATCAGGTAAAAGCCGAGAGCGGTTCCAACGCCAATGGCGATCGCAACCGTCACAGAACGCCTTTCCATGGCGAGAACGAGAAAGGCGGTGAGCATCGCGAAGCTGATATAAAATCCTAACCACGGCAGCAGAGCGATGCCAAGCATCAACGTAAACCAGCTTAACAGAGATCTAATTGGCTGTATTGTTTCCGCACCTCTCACGATTGCTCGAGTGATCGGCTTACGAAGAGCTACCAATAGGATAAGGCTGGACAAGCTGATGATGATCACGCCAAGCCAAAACGGAAGAAAACCGGGACCTGGACCAAAATCGCTGGTATATTCCAGTCTCAACGCTTGAAAGAGGATGTAAATTCCTAAACCCGCTAAAAGCAACCCCGCGAGAACTTCTCCTTGTAAAAAGTTTTTTCCTCGCTCTATCATGAATCGTTGATATCCGTTCGAACTAAAGAACTACACGTCGCACTGTTAATCAAACTTTCGCCGAAGCTATGCCGTGCAGCGTTTCTAGCGGCCGAATCATCGCTTCTACTAGCATCGCACTTTTATCGTCAAGGACACCCGCACTCCTCGGTGATGCGCCGAGGATAGTCAGGTCCGAGAACCCATTTCTGCGGATAAAGTGACAGTGGGATTTTCTTACGCTGAAGAATGGCTCGATTCCAAGTGACAACGAGATGTGGCGTAGCTTATTGGTTGCGGGTAAAACCTTGAGCGATAAATTTACGTGAGAAAAACGTCAGGATGCCGATGAACACGAGCATCGCTACGCCTAACGTCGAGGCGAGCGAAAAGTCCGCCTTGCGTTCCCAGAAATGGTACATCACCACGGCAATGGTTTCGTTCCCCGGCGTTGCCAGCATGAGAGGAATGCTGAAGCTCCGAATCGTATGGGCAAACACCCAAACCCAGCCGCCGATAAAAGGCGGAAGCAAGAGCGGGAAAGTGATTCTTAAAAGAGTGGTAAAGCGAGTGGCCCCGCTGGTACGCGCGGCTTCCTCCAACTCACTGTGAAGTTGCGTCATCGCCGAATTGGACGTCCGCGTGGCGAAGGCGATATAACGCGTCATGAGCGCCAGCATCATCATCCACAGGGTGCCGTAGATCGGCAGCCAGCGCAGGAGCGGGTGCAGATATAAAACGATCAATGCCAGCGCGATGGAGACTGTTGGGATCGCGTGCGGCACAAAGGCCAAGCCGTCGAGGATCATGCCGCCTTTGATTTTCAAACGCACGATAATCCACGAGACCAGATAGGCGAGTCCCATGGCGGCGGTGGCGGTGACAACGCCGAGAATCAAAGTATTGATCGTGCTGTTGACGATGGACGGCTCATTGACCAGCGTGGCGAAGTTGCCAAGAGTCAAATATTGGAGAGCCGCGCGCGACGGCACCATATAGCTTGGCAGCAACGACGCCCACAAAAGAGTGAAAAAAGGCATGATGATGTTCAGCGTGAAAAACACGATAAACACACCGAGACCCAGCCAGCGCCAGCGCCCGAGAGAAAGACGGCGCGGGCGGTAGCCCTTGCCGGTGATGGCGGCATAGCGATCGGCGCGCTGGATGATCACCCGGTAGTAGATCCAAACCATCACGACGGTCACGATGATAAAGATCGATGAGTAAGCAGTAGCCAATCCGTAGCTCGGGCTAACGTAAGCTGTGAAGTAGATCAGCGTCGGCAAGAGGTAAATTCCCGCCTGCAAACCGATCAGCAGAGGAGTTTCAAAGTCGTCGAGATTTCCGAGGATCGCGTACATCGCCGCTGCCAACACCGCCGGCAACATCAGGCCCAACGTCACTCGCCGCAGCGTCGTCAAAGTCCCGGCGCCGGACATCCGGGCGGCCTCCTCCATGGATGGATCCATCAATCGAAACGCGCCGACCATCATCAAAAACAAGGTCGTGCTGCCGCTCATCCCCTCGATGAAGATCATTCCGGGCAAAGTAAAGATATTGAACGGCCCCTGATCCAATTTCATGCCGAACAATTGCAAAAGCTCGCGCAAGTAAACATTGATGATGCCGCTCCTTGGGCTTAGCAATAGGATCCACGACATGGAGCGCAGAATGCCCGGCATCGCCAGCGGTAGAAGCATCATCGCCCAAGCCAGGTTCGCGCCGGGCATGTCGGTCCGCTCGACCAGCCAGGCGAAGAGCGTTGCCAGTGTAAGGCTGATGAAGCTCACCGCCACAGCGTAGATCAAGGTGTTTAGCAGCGCGGGATAGGTGAGGGGGCTCAGGTAAACGGTTCGATAGTTAGCCAGTGTAAAAGCTCCGGGGGTGATGAAGTTGCCTTCCCGGAGACTAGAAATTACAAGCATGGCGATGGGCGCCGCGACCACCCAGAGAAGTAGAAACGCGATACCCATAGCAAAAAAATGTTTCTTCAGCGCCCGGCCGAGTTTCGCTACAGGCCAGGCGAATGTTCCCGCAGGAATTTCTGCTTGTGTCTTAGCCATAATGAACCGCGCTACTTTCTTTCCGCCTTGGGAAAACCGTATGCTTCGACGACCTTGGCTTGATACTCCGGCATCTTCGAAAAGTGATTCCAATCTACCACCGAAAGTTTCTTGCCGCGGGTGGCTTGTTCTTGGGCCAAGCCGGCAATAAATACCGAGGCGCCGAAGGGTTCGAACTCGTCGGCAATTTTTTGCCCTTTTGGCGACCCGAGAAATTCCAGCCAAAGCAAGCCCGCATAGGGATTTGGCGCGGTCGCTAGGACCGACGCCGCATCGCTGAGCCTCGTTGGAACTGGTTCAATGATTCTAAACTCTAGAGTCCCGGTCGGATCTTTGGTTTGAGCGCGCTTCACCGTATGGTAGTTGGGGCCAATAAAGAGCGCATGCTCGCCGAGCGTGATCGCGGTAATTATGCGCGTGGCACCGCGCACCCACACCGGCTGTTGAGCGCTCAGTCTGCGCGCAAACTCAACCGTCTTTTCGAGCCCCCAGGCGGGAACCAGCGAAGCGATTTCCGTTGGTCGAATGTCGGCGACAAACTTTTGGCCTTTGAACTCAGGCTTGAGAAAATCTTCCCAGTTTGCCGGGACTTTTTCCGGCGCGAGAAGCTTCTTATTGAAGACGACGACCTGCAGCGTGCTGGTAGAAGCAATGATATTGCGGCTTGACGGATCGATGATTTGTGTCGGAATACGCAGGACGCCCTGCTGCGCCATCGCCAAAAGGTCAAACTTTCTCAGATAGGGCGGGTAATCATTGTAAAGGTCGGTAGCCAGGTGAGCGACATCCCAATTTGGCGTCCTGCCCGATTTCATCTCCAACACAAATCGTTGATTGGCGTCGGTGCCAGTAAGCTCTTCGACATAAACATTCAGGAACGGATACTCGGACCTGAAGCCCTCGGCCAGCGCTTTGATCGTCGGCCCTTCAAGGGAGCTCAACGCCCGCATGCGACCCTCTTTTTTCGCTTTGGCGATAATTTCATCGCGGCTGCCCTCAAAGATATAGCCTCTGGCTTCCGCCTCCTGTTTTGCCTTCAGCAGCGCGGGAGCCGGAGCGGCGCCCAAGGCAAGGCTAAGCCACAAAAACGGTAGCGCGCAAAAAAATCCGATAATGGATCGAAAGGTAACACTATTAATTTTGACCATCCGGCCTCGCGAAAAATCTTAAAACTCTGCGTCTATCGGGAACACCGCTCTAACGGATCTCCGCTTTGGGAAACCCGTAAGCCTCGACGACCATTTTCATCCAGTTAGGAGTCTTATGATAGGAGCGAAAGTCGTTGACCGAAGCTTTTTTGCCTTTGAGAATTTTGCTGACTTCACCCGGGCTAAACAGGCTCGACTTGACCGGTTCGCTCTCGTCGAGAATCTTCTGCCCCTCCGGGCTTGCCTGATGCTCGATGAAAAGCAGCGCGGCGTAAGGGTTGGCCGCATTCTTGAGGACAAAGTCTGGTTCTTGAATTCGGATGGAGACCGGCTCGATAACCTTGCAGACGAGAGATTTACTCTTATCTTTCCAGGTTGCCCGTACGCAGGAGTGATAATTGGTGAGTTGATGCATAGCATATTCGCCCACTGAAATGGCGGTAAGCGCCCGCGTGTTGCCACGAACCCAAACCGGGTCCTGCTCCTTGAGCTTGCGTGCGTAGTTCAGCACCCATTCCTCGCCCTGGGCAACCATCAATGCGGCCATACAATGGGGGCGCACGTCGACGACCAGTTTCTTCCCCTTGAACTCGGGCTTTAAAACGTCCTCCAACTGATTGGGAACCCTGTCTGCCGTTATTCGTTCTTTGCTGTAGGCGATGGCGCACAAGCCGCTGGCAACCGCGACGACGGAGCGATTGTCGGGATCGACCATCTTGGGATTGATCTTCAACACCCCTTGTTCAGCCATGCCAAGAACGTCGATCTTCATCGCCTGGGCAACAAAGTCGTTGTAGAAATCTTCGGAGGCATGGCCGGAATCCCAATCTTTGACAGTTCCGGTCTTCAACTCCAACAGGTGGCGCTGGATCGCCTCGGTGCCCGTAAGCTCATGAATCTGGATATCGATGAATGGGTACTTCTTCTTGAAGGAGTCGGCCATGGGCTTGAAACTGCTGGGATCGAGGGAGCTTAACGCGCGCAGCTTGCCCTCTTTTTTCGCCTTGGCGACGATCTCATCGCGACTGGTCTCGAAAATAAATCCCTTCGCCTCGGCCTCCTGCTTGGCTTTCATCAAGGCAGGGCTTGGAGCGGCGGCACCAAAAACCTGCGACGAGAGAATCCACGAGCCCAGCAAAATGAAAACAGCAAAGCGCATGACGCGAATGACCTTCCTAGCCTCAATCCTTAACGTCTATTTTTGCGATTTCTCGAGAAAGGAGCCATGCAAGGG
>DASXSW010000065.1:0-3098 GCA_036505755.1 Binatia bacterium
AGGCGAAGCATCACCGAGGAGTCTTTGCCGATGGAGTACAGCATCACCGGCTTGGCAGCGGTAGCCGCGACTTCACGAATAATTTCGATCGACTCCGACTCCAGCTCTGAAAAAATAGCGTCACTCATAGGGTGTGATTCAATGGCTTATAAAATACTGCGGTGCCTTGAGCAATATCTATTCACTGCGGGTCCGACAAAGGACGGATCAGCCCCAATTTCCAAGGCTGAGGCGCTGAGGACGCCGAGGCGAATAGGGCGACCACCGGTCCCCCTACTTTGCCTACTATTCTTCAATGATGAACCGATTCGATAAAACCTTCGTGATCTTCGTGTCCCTTCGTGGTGAAAAATGTTGGCGGCGTAGCACTAAACGGGGCGCTTTGCGGCTAAAATGCGATGGGCAGAAGCGGCAACTTCGGCAATCAGGGAACCCATCTTGGGATGCTCCGGCTCGATGTCCGGTGTGAGACCATAGTGTTGCAGCACTTGCGTGCAAATCGGACCGACAGAGCCGATCGCCATATTCTTACAGGCGAGACGGAGCTTTTCGTCGGCGCTGTCCTCGGCGGCGACTCGAAACAAGTGCTCGACCTGCGCGCCGTTGGTAAATAGTGCAACGTCGATATCGCCGCGCAGCATTTTTTGAATCGCGTCGCGCAGCGGCGCAAGGTCTTCCGGCAAAGCCCAGCGATATATTGAAACCGTTTTGACGCTGGCGCCGCGTTGCTCCAGACCTGAAATAAGTTCCGGGTTGGGAATGCCGTATTCTTGAACGACGATCTGCTTACCGCGCATAGTCGTACCGGCATCGAGCGTGGCAAGCACCTCGCGCCACGTGTTCGGCTCGGGGACGGTCACCGCCGGAACCAACCCCAACTCTTTAAGTGCCGCGATCGGCTTTGGACCGCGCGCGACTAGTTGAGTTTTCCCGAGCGCGGATACGATTCTTTCCTGAGGATATTGGGTGAGGAGCGCCTGATTGAGTGTCCTCGTGCCGACTCCGGTCATGAGAATCAGCAAGTCGAACTTGCCGGCCTCGAGTTGCGGCAACAGCTCGAGCGCTGCGCGGTTTTCGCTGAGCGGAACTTCGCGCATCGACGGCGCGGCGATGGGCTCGCCGTCGTAACGCCGAATCAGCTCGGCCATTTCCTTGGCCCGGCGGCTCTCGAAGGAAACGACTCTAAGCCCGTGCAGGTTCTGTCGCGGGGTCTCTGCCATAAACCGGCTGATGGTCCGAACTCGGGATAAACCACTTTAGCTTATCCGCCAACGAAACGACATCACCGACAACGATCAGTGCCGGTGCTTCAAGCAGCGCGCTTTTCTCGACGATGTTCGCTAGCGTTCCAACGACGCTTTCTTGCTCACTGGTTGTTCCCGAGCAAATCACCGCGACCGGCGTGTGCGGCGACCGGCCATTCGCGATCAGCTTCTTTACAATGATGCTCAGGTTGCTGAGCCCCATGAGAATCACCAGCGTATCGGCGGCCGTGGCCAGCTTGGCCCAGTCCAACGAAGAATTCGCCTTGCGCGCTTCGTGTCCGGTAACAACCGCAAATGAGGAAGCGTAATTTCGGTGCGTCAGCGGAATTCCCGCATAGGCCGGCACGGCCACGGCAGAGCTTACGCCGGGGACGATTTCAAAGTGAATTTCGGCTTCCGCCAGCGCCTCCGCTTCCTCGCCGCCGCGCCCAAAGACGAAAGGATCGCCGCCCTTTAGGCGAACAACCTCGTGACCCGCGCGAGCGTGAGCGATCAGAACCTGGTTAATTTCCTCCTGCGCGATGCAATGCCGGCCGGCTTTTTTGCCGACGAAAATCCTAGTTGTATGCGTGCCCGCTTCTTCCAGCAGCGCCGGATTGACCAACTGATCGTAAACGATCACCGAAGCATTGCGCAGCAGCTCCAGCCCGCGAACCGTCATCAGCCCCGGATCACCGGGGCCTGCGCCGACGAGGTAGACTTTGCCGATGGTCATAGCGAAACTCCCAACTCTTTTAACAAGTGGCTCTTGGCCCGAGCCACCTCGCCGCGCATCAACAACTGCCGCACGTCTCCGCTCAAGGCTCTTCGCCAGGTCTCGAAAGGCGCGCTGAGCGAGCGTTTTTGCAGTTCAACCCTCGCTTGGGCGGCGAGACCAACCAGTTGTTCGTACTCCTGAGTAAAGTAGCCTTCGAGATCCTCCCGAATCGTGCGCGCCAACGCCGGACTGTTGCCGCCGCTCGATACCGCCACTGTCAAATCGCCGCGCCGCAGCACGGATGGCAGAATAAAATCGCAATGCTGCGGATCGTCCGCCGCGTTGACCCATACGCCCTGGCTCTTGCCGTCTTGATGAACTTGCGCGTTTACCGCGTCATCGTTGGTCGCAACGAAGATCAACTCGTGACCGTTCACGTCCCCGCGCTGATAGCGCCGTGCATGGAACTGGATCGAATGGTTGTTCGACCAGCGCGCGATCACTTCCGTAACATCGGGACTGATCACCGTGACCTCAGCGCCCGCTTCGAGCAGACTGGCGATTTTTCGCTCCGCCACCGCCCCGCCGCCGACCACTAGACAGCGCCGGCGATTCATTTCCAGGTATAAAGGATAATAACCCATGGAGCCCTCCGGCGTGACGCTCGCTCCGCGCAATGGGAACGAGCGAGCTACGCGCGCAAGATTCCCCATGTTAACTGTTTGCGCGTCGCAAACAAGCTAACGGGAACCGTCCGCGGCCTTAAGCGCACCGACGACATCTCCGTCGAATGTACGGCTGACGAAAACTCCGTGTCAGATCCCTTCGCCCTGGCCTCTCATGTGCAGGCCGCATTCTTTGGTTCCGGGATTTTCCCACCACCAACGTCCGGCACGGAGGCTTTCTCCCGACTTCACCGCGCGCGTGCAAGGAGCGCAGCCGATGCTGGGATAGCTCTGGTCATGAAGGCGATTGTAGGGGACGTTGTTTTTCCGGATGTAGTCCCACACCTCGTCATAGCTCCAATCGACCAGCGGATTGATCTTCACAAGCCCGCCGTGTTCTTTATCCAATTCGACCTTCCGGGCCTCCGCGCGCGTGACCGCCTGTTCGCGGCGCAGACCAGTCATCCACCC
>DASXSW010000066.1:0-8686 GCA_036505755.1 Binatia bacterium
CCGCGAATCTCCTCGGCGGCGGGACGAATCCGAACCCGCTCGGGTCTCGCTTTATCGGCTGCTGAAGTCAGCGCCAACCCCTGCGAAGGCTCGATCGGTTTGCCCTGGGCTTTCTGGATCGCAGGCAATTTCTCTCGGAACGATGGCGGCGGCGCTGGCGGTGCTGTTCTGACTACAGCGGCGCGATTGAGCACGTTGGCGGACGGCTTGTAGCCGCGGTGGCCACCGGTTTCGGAAGCGACCCGCAGGGAAGACCGATTCGGGATCGGCAAGGACTCCGACGCGAAGCGCCCTGACCTTGCGTCGCGCACGATCACGGAGTCTCTTACGATGTACCTATTGACGGGCCGCGCCGAGATAAAAGTATTCTGATTCACGACGGTGACGTAGGTCCGATTGACGTAAGTGATGTTGCGCCGGTCACGCCGATCCCACCAGGGGAGATAACGATCCCGTGGATGCAGCGGAAACCAACCAACATGGTCTCGCACGCGGACAAATTCCACCACCGCAGGGACATATCGAACGCGCGTGCGCGGACGAACGGGGACCCAATACCAACGCGAGCGGTAGGGTGTCCAGCGACCGTAGTGCGAGGTTGCCCAGCCCCAGCGTTGGTTGCTGATCCATGTCCAGCCCCAGGGATCCTGCCAGAACCAACGTCCGTCGCTAAAGGGTACCCAGCCTGCGGCGACGCGCGTGGGCGTCCAGGCATAACCGTAATCGGGAATCTGCTCCCAGCGGCCGTATTCCGAAAGATCTTCGACGCCGATAATATCGTCGCTGGCATATCGATACGCATCGCTGTAGCTGCGCTCGTAGCGATCGTCACGTTCCGATGCCCATCGGTCGAATGCGTCGGTCCCCGGCAATCCAACGATTTCATATCGGGGCGAGTCGATGCCGTATACCCGCATTTCACTGTTTTCGACCGCTATCTGTCGACCGTTAGCCGCTACCATCACTCTGCCGCGGCGCACGGTGATCCGACTGTTGCCATCTTCGTCGACGGCGATCCGATAGGTGCCCGGCTCGTCCAGAGTCACCGATACGTTGGGAGTGTCGATCTCTATAACTTCGTCGGTTTGGAGACGCTTGATATTGAACGACGCGGCGCCTTCACCGAGATAGAACTGCTTGATGTCGTCGCCTAAATTCGATGTGGTGAAGTAGCTGCGCGGCGCGAGGCGGACGAAATTTCCTGAAGAAAATTGTACTTCCGCGCGTCCGCCTTCGGGTGAATAGATCCGATCTCCGATCGTCAATGGCACGTTTTCGATCGCATCATCCCACTCGTCTGGGTCGTCCCCGCGGCTGTAGGTAACCGGTCCCGAAACAAACGAGATTCTCGCCACGGCCGGGTAGCGTTCCTGCGCCAGTAATGGGTTCGGATTTAGCAAACCAAACGCGAAAAAAATGACGGCGAATCCAATTCTCGGCAAATTCGCCCTATCTAGTAAAGAGAGCATTTTCAGCCTCCGGTGTGTTTTCAATCAAAGCTTATTCACGCAAAGCTTATTCACGATATGGACCAAATGAAGCGGCGCCTATTTTCCTTATAATTCGACATGTACCAAATTTGGATGTAGCATTTTCGGCACACTTGAGCCGCTCCTCCGTATAGACGAGAGCGTTGGTGATTTGTGAGTTCCGTCGGACGCTAGTGGCCCGTTTCGGATGCTCTTTCTCTCGTTATAGGTTATACGAACCAGAGGGCCATAACCTTCGCCAGGCCGTGAAAATTAAGGAAAACATCAGAGATTTTACTCGATGCTAACAGGAAAACTCCTTGTTAATTTCAGTTTAATTTTCCTGTACCTCTTGATTGCGAGCGGAGCGGCGCGAGGCGCTGAGTCGAAACCCACCTGGCAAGTCGAGTGGGAGAAAACAATGAGAGCGGCTGAGGCGGAGGGTGAGGTCGCAGTTTACGTCGTCGATTACCCCAGGTTTACCGTCAGTCAGTTTCAGAAGGCTTATCCGAGGATCAGACTCAACCTGGTAGACGGCCCGAGCGGGCCCGCGCTTTCCTCTCGACTTATGGCCGAGCGGCGAGCGGGGAAATATCAAGCCGATCTCTACATTGCCGGACAAGGGACACATGTTTCAGTTTTATATCCCGCGAAGGCGCTTGCTCCTATGCCTGCCGCTTTCCTATTGCCTGAGGTGAAAGACGAATCAAAATGGTTCAAGGGGAAGCATCGCTTTGTCGACCCTGAAACCCGCCACTCTTTCGTATTTCAAGGTCATCGCGGCCTTTATATTTCCACCAACACCCAGCAAGCGAGAGCGGAGGAAATCAAGTCGTGGTGGGATTTGATAAACCCAAAGTGGAAAGGAAAAATTATCGGCTACGACCCGTCGATTGCCGGGGTTGCGCGCAATGTTCTTTGGTATCTCTATATGAATAAATTTTTGGGTACGGAATTCATGGGTAAACTATACGGCGACATGCAAGTAACTTTGAGTCGAGATCATCGGCAGTTGGTGGATTGGCTAGCCTCAGGGAAGGCGGCCATCTGCGTTCCCTGCGACGACGCGGAATTGGCTAGTGCCAAAGAGCAGCGGTTTCCCGTGGAGTCGGTAACCCATACGCTGAAAGAGGGCGACTATATCGCCGGCGGGCAAGGCGTGATTAGCTTGATCGCTCCGGCGCCGCATCCCCATGCGGCGCAAATTTTTCTTAACTGGTTTCTTTCGAGGGAAGGACAAACCCTGTACCAGGAACACTCGGTCAAATCCGGTCAGCGTAACGCTAACTCCCGGCGTACGGATATTCCCAAGGATGTCATTGCACCTGAATACCGCTTGAAAGACGACTCGGTCTTTTGGGAAAACGGCCCCGCGGTAGATCAGGAAACTGCTGAGGCCACGAAGTTGCTCAAAGCGATTCTTGCAAAGAGACCATAGGAAGGAAAACCAGTCATGCTCTCAAAAGAAGAAAACGAGCTGTTGACCCGAGTGCATGCCGGCACTCCCATGGGCCGTCTGCTCAGGCGCTATTGGATTCCCGCTCTGCTTTCCGAGGAAATTCCCGTTCCCGACTGTCCTCCCGTGCGTGTGCGACTTCTCGGCGAAGACCTCGTCGCTTTTCGCGACACTGAGGGAAAGATCGGCATTTTGGACGAGCACTGTTCCCATCGAGGAACTTCGCTGTTTTACGGTCGCAACGAAGAGTGCGGTCTGAGATGCATCTACCACGGCTGGAAATACGACATCGAAGGCAATGTGCTGGAAACACCCGCGGAACCGTCGGGTAGCCAATTAAAAAACAAAGTCCATCATAATGCTTATCCTTGTATGGAAGCGGGCGGAATGGTCTTCACCTACATGGGACCGAGAGAGCAAATTCCGATATTTCCAATCTACGCCTGGCTCGGCATGCCGCAGAATCAAATTTACATAGCGAAGAGTCTTTTAGAGTGTAATTATCTTCAAGGGTTGGACGGTGACTGCGATTCCGCTCACTTAAATTTCCTCCATAAAATGTTCACGCCGGACGCGCGCAGGGAGTTCCTGAGGCACGACGATCAGTCCCCCACTTTCGAAATCGACGAGATGGACTTTGGCTTCAGGGTCGCCGCGATCAGGAAGATCGGACCCGACAAGAGTTATGTTCGGATCTCACAATTCGTCATGCCTTTTATCGGCTGCGTTCCGGTCGGCCGCGAAGTCGATGGCAAACTCGACGGCTTTAAAGCCGTCTATCAGGTTCCTGCCGACGACAATAATACCTGGAGATACGATTTCTTTTTTAAATGGTCGAAACCGATGACCAAGGAGGATTCATCGAAGCGAGATTTCGTTGGCCCCGATTACCGGAAGCTGCGCAACATCCGCAACAACTATCTCCAAGACAGACAAATTCAGAAGACGGTCAATTTCACGGGAATAGAAGAATTTTTGAACCAGGACGCGTGTGCCACTGAAAGCATGGGGCCGATCGTAGACAGAAGCAAAGAGCACCTCGGCGTGAGCGACTCGTATATCATTCAAGTTCGGAGATTTTTACTCAAAGCGCTTAGGGATTTGGAAGCGGGTAAACCGCTTCCGGGTCTTGTCTACGACGATCAAGCGGACGTTTCTCATATCCGCTGCGACGTTGCTTATTTGTCTTCCAGCGTTTCCTGGAGAACGCTTTTCGAAGATACACGCGGTAAAGTAGGAAAGGCCTGAGGAATGTTCAGGCGTGCTCGGTATCCCTACAGATGGAGCTATCGTGTGTCGAAATTTCAAGTCGGGAAATGGACCGAAAATGCGATCTGAAAATGAAGTCAAGTCTTTGATCGAGAGTTGTGAGGCTTTCTTCTCTATTTCGTAAGGTTTAGCAACTAAGGATAGAAATAGGTTATCTCATCAGCCGTCATGCGGCGGCTTCTTCCTCGTCGTGAAGAGTTACGTCAAGCGTCAACGGAACTGTCCCCCAGGCGCTTCAGCAGCGCCTGATAATTGGCGCGTTCAGAAAAGAGTTTCAGGTCAAACTCTTTTTGCGTAACCAAGCCTTTGGCGATTAAGATCTTCGCGACAACGTCAGCCGTCGCGAGCGCGGTTATCATGAGCTCTTGGAGCGTGAGGATGCCATCTTTGTCTAATTGACCCATATTAAAGTTCCTTCCTTTCCGCGCTTCCGGTCAGGGCGTATGCCATACGCCCCTGCAAAATTCTTGGCTTACGGTCCGACTCTGGACTTCGCCGCGGTTACCCGGAATGACATTTTGAATTGTGTGACGAACTGCCGACAGAGACATTCGACCCTCTACGGCTGGGCGCCTTTTTTCAAGGATTCAACGAGCTCGCGCAAATATTCTTCCTGCTCCTTACCTTCGTATAACGCCAAGGAGCCGTCATTCTTCAGCGGCATGCCGCCGAAAAAGTGGAAGGCATGGCCGTCCCAGTCGTAGAACTCATCGCCGCGTTGATAGATTTCCTTCCACTTGTAGCCTACAGGACTGCGATGCAGACCCGTTCGAGCAGGAAAAGCGTCTTCTTTCTCCCGCGAATCGTTTAAATTCTCCTTCGGCCCTGCTTCTTCAGGAAGTCCTTCCCACATGCGCCGGTAGTTGGGCAGGAACTCTTCCTCACGAACCAACAATGCCGTGTGCATGTCCCACCAAGGGCTGTGTCCGGCGATACGCTCATCGACCTGATCAACCAACTTGTAGACGAGCCGGGCGCCGGCCCGTAGGCGCAGTACAAGCGTCCCCTCGGCCGATTTAGAATTTTGCTCCACTTCCATGCCGCAGTATTTTTCAAAAAAAGCAGCGGTTCTGGCGAGGTCGCGGGAGCCGTAGACGGCGTGACTGATGCGGCCCACTTTCTCGTCGGTGCAGATCTCCATGGCGCCTTCGGGCATATGCACGGGAGCCCAGAACTCATATTGATTGCCGTCCGGATCGGCGAAATAGATGACCGTGCCTTCGTCCCCTTCAGCGGCGGTTCGTATCGCATCGGTGTGCGGGATCTTGTGTTGATCGAGTCTTCGCAGGTGCTTGTCGATGTCCTCGGGGCGGATGTAGAATCCGCAACGCGGCGTATCTTGACCTAGCTCTTTTGCCGGTGGGTAGTTCTCGGGCTGAAGGAAGGCGCCGATTCGGCACGAACCGCCTTCCCACCACATGAAGCAAAATATCGGAGTATTCTTCTTTCTCATGTTGGTCGTGAGTCCGTTGATCGGTCTGATCGGCAGGCCGGTAGCATGTAGCGCCCAGTAACTCCAGCTTGGCAAGTCGTTCGTTCCGACCACGTAATGATCGATCCAATGCACTGCCCCGCGCGGTTCAACACCTGCCATAAAAGAACCCTCCCTTACAAGTTCAGCTATCGTAACGACCGCTACCAAATTGAGGCAAAGGGTGTCAAGCGACCTGTGGGTCGTTCAATGGTTCAAGGTTCAAAAGTTCAATGTGTTCACCCCGTTCAAAGCACGGCTAAGCGGCGTTGCCGGCCACTAAGTTCAACCCGGGGAGAATTTCTTCCACGTAAATGTGAAATTGCTCATTTAAATCTTCACCGATCGGCCGAATTGTGACGTGGTCGACGCCGGCGTCGATAAATCCTCGCACGCAGTCGACGCAATGTTCGACCGGGCCGCAGGCGGTCCAGATTTCGACACCCTGTCGGCTAAAATCTTTTTGGTAATAGGCGTCGAGAAAAGTTTTGGCTTCGCGGAACGCCTGCTGTCGATCACGGTTCACGGAAACGCCGTAGTACAAAACGGTCTTGAATTCGTTCGGGTCTCGCCCTTCCTCGACCAACATATACCGCAATCGACGCAGGTAATCTTGAAACATGTCGAGCTCGATCTGATTGGTCATCCACCCGTCGGCGTAGCGGGCGATGCGCCGCAACGAGCGCTCCACGCCGCGCTCACCGATCTGAGTCGGTCGCGGGGTGCCGGCGATGTAGATCGGGCAAGGCTGCTGCACGGGTTTGGGCAGGAGATTCACGTCATCAAACGAATAATACTTGCCGTGGAAGGTCGCGTGCTCGTCGCACCAAAGCAGCCGCAGGGCTTGAATCATTTCTTCCAATCTCCCCGGTCGCTCTTTGCTTTCAACACCCATCACTTCGAGTTCCTTGGCCGCCATCGGATGTTGGTTCGCTGGGTAACCCATGCACGCCGCCAGCCATGTGCGTCCGCCCGATAGCACGTCGAGACTCGCCCACTGTAAGGCAAGCAGCACGGGATTACGTTGCGCGATGGTGGCCATGCACGCCACGCCGAGTTTCACTCGCGAAGTATGCGCGGCGATGGCGCCCAGCAGCGGAATGCATTCCAAGCGAGGCTTGCTGAGAATGCTGTCGCCGACCCAGACCGCGTCGATCACGCCGGTATTCTCGGCTTGCACAGCCATGTCGATAAGATCCTTTGGTTTCGTTCCGCGCGTAACCAGCGCCCGATTGGACATCGTGAGACCGAATGATGTTTTTTTCTCCGACACGGCTCCGAGCATAGGACAAGGCGCTGTTATCTTTCAAGGGCGATATTCTCTGAAACGTCCCCGTTCAATGGTTCAAGGTTCAAAAGTTTAAATGGGTCGGACACGAGAATCGCGGAACGACCGAACTCCGCTCTTCTGAGCGCGCTACGGTAGTGCAGCAACTGGCGTAAAGGAACAAAGATGGACGCAATAAAGGCAAGACGGCTTCACCGACTGTTAACCGAGTGTTAAAGGAGGCGGTAGAGCTACAGCAGGGACGGCCTCTATTTTTTCTAACGAGGATTTGGTTTTATATTGCCAAGTATCGGGGCGGAAAGTAAAATTTTTAAAAGCCGTCCATAGATGTTTACAGTAAGGTGCCTCAGCCTCGAATTTCCCATTTTGATGAAAGAAAACTTATGAATTTTTTTACTAAGAAAGTTTCACTGATCTGGGTAATTTTGGTGCCCATATTGACGTTTATTCTCGGACCGGGCTTCGTCTGGGAATTGAGGAAAACTAACATTGAAAGTGGACGGCTGACATTGGAGACAGCCCGCACGTCGCTTGAATTGCGAGAGAAAATCAACAAGATGATGTCGGAAATAATTGCAACTGATCCGAGATCCCCCTTATGGAAATTAGCCGTTGATAATTTAAACGCTACTGAAAAGGGTTTAGCTGGCATAGAAGGCCGACCGCCCATCACTTACGAATTCAAGCTACCCAATCCAGCAGGTGATCTAAAAGTTAGCTAAGGTTATTATTCGTGTCGCAAATCAGGCATTCGTCCTGACGGTTATTTAAGGCGTACTTTGACATTCGTTGGGAGTAGTTCCGCCAGCTCGACTTCTTCTCCCTAATTCGTGGAAATCCTCGTTCTGCGCAGAACTTTTGCATTTGCCGAAACCACGGCTTTGACACGTCAAATAACTGTTTTGAAGTCGTTAGACTCCGATCGAATTCGCTCTGGCATTATGGTTTCGTGAAACACGGAATTAAGAAATGTGTCAGTCGGAAATGATTCTTCGAAAACTCCCTCCGTGGTGTCCAGAGGGATATGTCACAACTGGTTTGCATGGAATCGGAAATTCATACACCAAATTGCTGATCAAGTTCTGCTTCCGGAATGCTTCTATACGCGCAAATTTCGGCGCAAGGAGTAAGCGCGTGGAACAGTCATCCCTGGATAGTTTGAACGCTTTGCTATCAGAAGCGGCGAAACTGTTGGACCAGTCCGCTGGCCAAATTAGAGACACCGGATTGAATCCAGAAGAAAACATCCGCAAGATTGCCGAGGCGCTCGCTGAAATATTCGAGGTGCGGATGCAGATTTTTCAGCTCCGCCCAGACCTAACTCCCGACTATTTGAAAAAGTAGGTTCATCCCCAGTGCTTACATCGAAACTGAGACACTACCGACCAAAGATAGGTGTTAAGATCTGTCGTCGATTCTGATATAATAGTGGCCAATCATCAGTATTCCACAACGTAAGAGTGAGATCGTCTGGCGCAACATTCGTCGTGCCCGCAGGTTAGTGCAACCATCGAGCCGACAAACAACAAAACCGGTGTTGGGGTATTAGAGTCTTGGGATTGAAAGCCATCACTCCATTACTCCACCACTCCGATATTCCAGTCCTAAATTTGATCCTACGGAGATACTAAAAAAGAAATGTCTAAACCTATGCTCAAGTCCAATGCCGCGAAGACTGAGACGCCGGTGGAGAAGACGACGCTATCCGCGGTCGAGATGGGGGCTCGGCAACG
>DASXSW010000067.1:0-5357 GCA_036505755.1 Binatia bacterium
CATTAATGAACACTTGCCCTCTATTTTAGTCTCAAGTTGACGGGCCATCGTACCGTCTGACACCCGCATAGCTCCCTTGTCACTTTATTAAAAGGAGTCCCGTCACGGGCTTTTGCATCCTGTTTGCTAGCTGACTGCTAACCCCATCGAATGCACATCACCACCGGCATCGGCACCGGATAGTCCCATACCAAAGTCGCGTTAGGATCTACAACAATGCCTTCATAGTTTTGCTTCGTCTCTTCGAGAAACTCAGATAAAACGAGCTCCTCCATACGGACCGCGACAACGCCGGTTTCGACACTCGCCGAATCCAAGATAACGTTGACGATATTTTCCAGATTCTCCGTCTGCCACAGTACGTTTGGCAACGACTCTTCTTGGTCTCGATTGATCGCGCCCACTCCGCGCTTTTCAGAGCCTGCGTATACACGATCGCGCCACTAACTAAGACACCGAGGTTCTCCGCGCGATCTATGAGTAAGATTAGTCTCGATCCAAATTATTGCTTGAGGTCGGACTTACCTAACGGACCTTTTTTGATTCAGGCGTGCTGAACCCGTAGGTCTCCCAGTTTCTTAACACCTTCTCTTGAAGATCGGCGGGCCAAAGGTTTTCGAAACTGGCCTTCACGGGTATGCTCTCCTGTGGCCAATCCTTTGGCCAAGTGCAATCAAAAATGACGCCGGCGGCATCGCCCATCAGCCGTTCTTTTGGCGGCAAGAACGGTAACAATACCGGGAAGCCTGGAATATGCGGAACCTGATGAATACCGCTGACCGGGTGGCATTTGGTCGTAATGGCGTGCAACACTTCATCCATATTGGTGGGATCGACATCGGCCTCGACGATAACCATGTAATAAACAAACAGTCCAGGTTTAGTCGCCCACACCGCGTGGGCTACCCGGCGTACGAAATTGACGAACGGAACTTCCGTCGAGACCACGCACATATGCCCAACGCCGAACGGCGGACAGAATACACCTTTCACGGGCAAACCCAGCTTTTTGAGTTCCGCGTAAATCTCGGCGCCTTTGATCAAAGCGGTTGCAGTCTGTCCTTCGTGAATCGGCATTCCCATGTTGGAAAATGGCAAGATGGGATTATTGCGGTATGTAATCGCCTTAATTTTTAAAACCGGCTTCGGCGAGGATTTTCCGGCTTCGTAACCCATATACTCGCCGAACGGACCTTCGACGCGGCGCTCATGCGGGAGCACCTCTCCCTCAATAACGATCTCAGCCGACGCTGGAACCTCCAAATCCACAGTTTCACACTTGACCAGAGGTATCGGCGCGCCTTGCAGAGCTCCGGCGACCTCGACCTCGTTTACATACGGCGGCAGCATCACGCAGCTCACAAGGGGAATCACCGGTTGCCCGCCGATCGCCACCGCCACCGGCATGGGTTTATTCATCGCTTCATACTTTTGATACATCTGGCCGATATGTTGTTGTGCCGGAAACAAACACCCTAGCGTGTTGCGATCGTGCACCATCAATCGGTACATACCCCAGTTCACCCAAGAGCTGTCTGGGTCCTTGGTGATTACGGTGTGCCAGGTTCCGATATAGCGTCCGCCGTCACCGCCGTGAATCAGCGGAATCGGAAACTTGAGCACATCGACTGCATCGCCTAAATCGATGTTTTCTTTGCATGGTCCAGTCTTCACTAAAATGGGCGGAATGAGTTTTTCTTTGCGCTTCAGGTAGCTCGACATAATTTCCTGGGGCGAGGAACTCGGCGCCAAGTGCATAGCGAGAGCTGTGCGCGCAAAAAGACCATGACCCGGATGTTTGCTCGCTCCTAATGGGGCGCCGAGCGCGCGAAAACCTTTGGTATAGCCCTTCACATTTTCGAACAGAGCCGCGGGGGCGCCAAGATCGTACACCCTGCGGGTAATGGCACCCATTTCGAGATTCCAATCCACTTCGGCATCGATCCGTTGCACCTCCTGGTACTCTTCCAGGATGTCGAGATAATCCCTTAGGTCATCAATTTGCATAGCATAAGCTCCTCAATCTGGCCGGATAAAAGTTTGGCGGAATGGCGAGCAGACCGATCGTTTAAATCTTGATCATTTATATCAGACCTAAGTGCTTGAAGGCAAAACAATTTCGATAGCTAACTCGGGAAAATACGGTGGTGAAAAACTGTAGACAAAATTTACCCAGTGATTTATATTTTCTTTTCATACAAAGGGGGGCTTTTATGGCAGAAATGAACAGACCTAGCGGCTTGCCGGCGGATTTAGGCGCTTATCTCGGCCCCGGCACAAAGATCAATGGAAAACTGCAGTTCGATGGCCAAGCCACCATCGACGGCGAGGTTGAAGGGGAAATCGTCGGCCAGGCCCACGTGACGGTCGGCCAGCAAGCCACCGTGAAGGGCAAAATTTCCGCCGCATCCATCCTCGTTCAGGGTAAGGTTATGGCTGACGTCGTGGCGGAAAAGAAACTCGAAGTGCAGCCGCCAGGTTCGGTCATAGGCGACGTGACCACACAAAGTTTGGTGATCGGCGACGGCGCGGTTCTCGAAGGCCATGTCTCGATGAAAAAAAGTGAAGGCCGAGTCCTGCCGCTCCGTCAAGAGCCAAAGAAAGAGAGCGCGTTGTAGATCGCTCAATCCGCAAAGAGCGGAACAATCTTTCTCGCCTTCACGTCGATCAAACCGCGCGCCGTTATCCGTAGCGCGGGCAGCGTGACGAACGGCAAAAAGACCAAAGCGAAAATGGGCTTATCGAAAGATGAGCCCATTTCTTTTAATCGGGTCTGAATTCTTCTCAGCCCGCTCCCCACCTCCTGCCACGGATGTAACGAAAAAATTCCACCGAAGGGAAACTCGATTTTTTCCAAGATGTTTCCTCCGTCGACAATTGCGATACCGCCGCCCGCTTCGAGCAGCACATTGGCGCAACGCGCCATGTCGTGATCGTCGCTACCAACGACCATCAACGTGTTTTCATCGAGGTTCGTCGTTAGTCCTACGGCGCCCACCTTGGCGCCAAATCCTTTAACAAAACCGAACGAAACCTTTGCCGACCCTTGGTGCCGATCGAACATCGCGACCTTCAATAAGTCATCGTAAAGATTTGCCTCGACGACTCCTGACGGCGCACCGACCTCGACAACCCGTTCCGCGGTGATAGTTTGATTGAGCAGTTCCATGACTCTGATTTTGACAGTCATCCCTGGGCTCGAAATCTTCAACGTCTCCGGCGTAATCGACAGTCCCAACCGCAGAGAATGCATCATGTTTGCGGGTAGCTCGATGGCTTTGGACTTCACTTCCGAAACGCCCTTTCGGGCGACAACTTTCCCGGCGATCATAACCTCGCGCACATGGCACTGGTCTAAGTCATCGATTAAAACGATATCCGCGAAACGGCCCGGAGCAATGCCGCCGATATCTCGCTCTAAACCGGAATAGGTCGCTGGACTCAAAGTTACTGACTGAATCGCCTGTAGAGGCGAAAGTCCCAATGCGATCGCGCGGCGAACTATGTGGTCCACGTGGCCGTGCCCTTCGACATCGTCCGGCGACATGCTGTCCGTCACAAGGATCAGCCGTTGCAGGCTGATGCCCTCGGAGATGAAGCGAGGGAGCGTTGCTGCTAAGTCTTGGCGCAACGAACCTTCACGCAGCATCGTCCAGTAACCCAGGCGTAAACGTTCGAGTGCGTCTTCGAAGCGAATCGGCTCGTGGCACGACGAAATTCCCGCTGCTGCCACCGCGCATAATTTCTGGTCTCGCGCGCCAGCCGTGTGTCCGTGAATGATCTGTCCATTGCGATGGGCGTCTAATCGTCCCAGTATTTCTGGATCGCCCTGAACGAGCCGCAACCAGGACACAATCTCCCCCATGCCGAGCACTCGTGGATCAGCCAGTGCATCCTCGATTTCCGCCTCGGTGAAAGTTGCGGTGCTACAGAGCACCGGGTCCTGAGGCGCGGCCATCGACACCAGGGTGTAAACTCGCAACGGATGTTTCTCGACCTCATCGAGAAAAAGCTTCAGACCGCGAAAGCCGAATACGCTCGACAACTCGTCGCACGAAGCCATGACTGCGGTCGTGCCGTGCGGCAAGAGCGACTGGAGGTTTTCGAAAGGCCTCGCATAATGGCCGATGTGCGTATGGCCATCAATAAATCCGGGAGAGACAAAGCATCCCAATGCATCTCGAATCTCCGTTGCGATTCCTTTTGTATGCCGCGCACTCGGTCCGACGTAGCATATCCGACCATCGAGAACCGCGATCTCCATCCCATCGAGAATTTCTCCCGAATAGACATTGATGACTCGGCCGCCCGTGATAATGAGATCGGCTTTAATTTCTCCCATCGCGCCGCCAACGAGTCTCGCAAGTGCATCTTTGGAAAGTGTCATGATCTTTTTGTAACACGATGAATCAACGTTACCAAAGCCGCCGAAGCATGCTGTCACCGGCAGTTTGTCTCAATTGAAAATCTTGCCCGATGACATTTTTTACGGTAAATGGGCGCAGCTCGTTTCTTATTAACGTGTTGCGCGAGGAGGTCACGAATGGCATGAACGAATCTATTGATAGCGAGTCTCGCCGATTAAACTTGGCGGCTCATCGCGTGCAATACTCCGCATTGGCTCAAGTAATTGATGAAGTATGCATGGCATGCCGTTCGGTTATGAGTTTGGTGTTGGTTATCGTTCTGGCGGCAAACTATTCAACGGCGTCAGCCGGGGCAGCCCAAAGCGATTCTCCAGCAAATTCACTTTGCCGGAGTGAAGAGCAAATATTCTTTAGCTGTCCGATCACGGCGTTAGTGAAGACAGTTTCGCTCTGCGGCTCTAAGACAATTGATTCCAGGCGCGGCTACATTCAATATCGGTTTGGCCAAGCCGGCGCTGTGGAGCTGCAATTTCCACGCGACCGTGCCAACACGCAGCGAGTTTTCCGCTATGCCAAATATTTCCGTGCCCAGGCGGAACGCACAGAAATAACATTCGACAACGAAGACTACCGTTACGTCCTGTTCGACTACTACGAAGGCGATGTAAGGCCCGCAATCAGAGAAGCCGGAGTGCGGATAACCCGGCACGGCGGCAATCAACGAGAAAGCGAGATCAAATGCGCAGGCTATCCCATTAGCAAACTTAGCAGCTTGGAATCGATCCTTGCACGCGATATGGATAACCCGCTGAATCGATAAGATTTCATCGCTTGGAGAAAAATCACTATGAGCGACGAGGGCAAAAATATCGAAATTTTTAAAGACGCTTAGCGTCGCTGGCACGAGACTAAAGCCGGAAGCGTTGATCATTGGTTACATCTCATGACGGACGACGTGAATTTTCGTTCCCTAGCGCGAAGCAGCTGCGA
>DASXSW010000068.1:0-5373 GCA_036505755.1 Binatia bacterium
GCCGCTGGAGCCGTTCGTCGTGATCGCCTCCTACGACGCCGCGAGCAAGCGCTTGACCGTATGGGTGACAGCGCAAGTGCCCGAAGTGATTTACGACGGCCTGCGCGAAGCCCTCGGCCTGCAAGATGTCCGCGTGATTATCCCCGACGTCGGCGGCGGCTTCGGCCAGAAGATTCATCTGATCCGCAAGTACGTCGTGTTGGTTTCGCTGCTCGCGATGAAAACTGGCCGGCCGGTCAAATGGATCGAAGATCGGAGCGAACACATGATGGCGGCGGGCCATGCCTGCGCCCAGGAGTTCGAAGCTGAAGCCGCGGTGAAAAACGATGGGACAGTCCTCGGGCTGCGCTTCAAAGAGTATGACGACGTCGGCGGCTCGATCAGCACCTTGACGATTCATTTCACCAACAAGCTCAACAATCTTTCCAACACCTATCGGACGCCGGCCATTCGCATGGAAGGCCACGCGGTCGTCACCAATAAATGTCCGGTCATTCCCAACCGCGGCATCGGCAAACCGGGCATGTGCTACATCTGGGAACGCATGATGGACCGAGTGGCACAAGCGCTGGAGCTAGACCCGCTCGAGGTGCGGCGGAAGAATCTCATTCAGCCCGGCGAAATGCCTTACCGCACGATCAGCGGCAATGTTTACGACAGCGGCGATTACCCGGGCCTGCTCTCCACGCTCCTGGAGAAAATCGATTACGACAACCTGCGCGAAGAGCAGCAGAAGGCGCGCGACCAAGGCAAGCTCATGGGCATTGGCATCGTCATCGGCGTCGAGCCCGGCGGTAGAAACGCCGCGCGCGACATGGCGATCTTTCCCGAAATGAAAGAGCCGCCCGGCTCCGGCGGCGTCAACGGCGCGACCATCAAGTTGGAAAAGAACGGCACGCTGACCTTGCACCTGGGCTCGCCCAATTGCGGCCAGGCCCATGAAACGACAACCGCGCAGGTCGCCGCCGAGATTCTCGGCACGACGCCGGATCAGATCAGCACGAGCATTCCCTTCGACAGCGATCTCTCCCCGTGGGGCGTCGCCGCGGCCAACAGCGGCAACAATTTTCATCTCTACGATATCGGCGCGATTCACGGCGCGGCGACCAAGCTCAGAGAAAAAGTCTTGCAGCTCGCCGGCCATGTCTTGAACACCGATCCGAAAGAACTAGCGATCGAGAACGCCGTCGTGCAAGTGCCGGGATCTGCGACCAAGAAAGTAACTTTCGCCGAGCTCGGACGGATCGCCTACAACAACCAGCATCTGATCCCTGATGGCATGGAAGCCGGACTGCAGGCGACGTACTACTATATGTTTCCACATGCCAAGCCGAATATCGTTCCCGGCGCCGATCGCCGGGTGCGCGCGCAATTTACTTTCTCCGCGGGCGCTCACGCTGCGGTCGTGGAAGTCGATAAAGCGACAGGTAAAGTGCATGTGCTGCGTTATCTGATCGTCGGCGACAACGGCACCGTGATCAATCCCGATGTCGTCAATGGCCAGGTCTACGGCTCCGCCGCGCATGGGATCGCCGTGGCTCTCGGCGAGGGATTCATGTACAGCCCGGAAGGGCAGCCCTTAACCATAACTTATCTCGACTATGGCAAGTGCTCGACCGAGGAGACGCCCCGCGTGGAGGTCATTCACCGCCCTTCCCCTTCGCCGTATACGCCGCTCGGACAAAAGGCTGCCGGCGAAGGCGCCGCAATTCCCTCACCCGCGGCAATCGCCAGCGCCGTCGAAGACGCGCTCAAACCCTTCGGCGTAAAAGTGTGCGATCTGCCTCTTACGCCTGAAGTGGTGTGGCGCTTAGCAAATCATAATCCCGAGGCGGAGCGGAGGTCGTATTAGCGATGATTCCCGGTGCCTTCGAATATTACGCGCCGCGCTCGCTCAACGATGCGGTGAAATTTCTTACCGAACACAAAGACGATGTAAAAATCCTCTCCGGTGGTCAAAGCCTGCTGCCGTTGATGAAAATGCGCCTATCGAAGCCCGGTTTTATTGTCGATATCGGCCGCATCCCCGATCTCGATAGGATCACCGAAGAGAATAACAGCTTGGTCATCGGCGCATTGGTCACCCACGAGCAGATCGAGTTTTCCGAATTGCTCAAGTCCAAATGTCCGCTTTTGCCTCAGACCGCGACGACCATAGCGGACGTCCAGGTGCGCAACCGCGGCACCCTTGGCGGCAGCATCGCTCACGCCGACCCTGCAGGAGATTGGCCCGCTGCCGTCATGGCTCTCGACGCAGAAATCAAAGTCGTCGGTCCCGCGGGCGAACGTTGGGTGAAGTGCGGAGAGTTTTTTCTCGGGCTCTTGATGAGCGTTCTCGAGCCGGATGAAATCGTCACCGCGATCAAGGTGCCGATTACCGGCAGCGACAAGACGGCTTATTTGAAGGCCGCGCCGCGATCCTCCGGCTTCGCCGTCGTCGGCGTTGCCGTGCGTCTGGCGCTCGACGGCAACGGAACCTGCAACCGAATGGCAGTGGGAATCACCGGCGTTGGCGACAAAGCCTATCGCGCCGAATGGGTCGAACAAATGCTCACCGGAAACAAGCTCGATCCTAAGTTGATCCAAGAAGCGGCCGCACAGTCGACGCGCAACATCGAGGTGATCGAAGACATCAACGGCTCGTCGGAATATCGCAAGCACCTGACCGAAGTGTACGTCGTTCGGGCCATCGAAGCCGCGCTCAAGGAATAGACCCCGTCGACCGGCGTAAGAATGGGCACGGCATGCCGTGCCCCCTACAACACTCGTCTCGTCGCAAACGTCCTTGGCCAGAAACGACAAGGCCCCCACCGAGGTGGAGGCCCGTCATTACCCATTGCTGCTGCTTATTCTTAAACTTCTTTCGACTTAATCGTATAGGTGAAATTTTTTGGATCGAGACTGTCCTTCCGTCCGTTCGCCGTTTCGCCCTGCGGATACATCAGAAAAGCGATTTCCGCGCCGCGCGATTGCGGCAACTTCACATCGTGGGAATAGTTATAGGGCAGCCAATTCATTTCCCAAGCGCCGAACAACTTGGCGCGGGCTTTTTTCACCTTCGGATCGTCGATCGGCAGCTGCTCGCCTGGTAGATTTTCTTCGAGGACCACCTTGCGTACGTCGGCGGGATCGACGGGCACCCAGCCGTAGCCGGTGAGAAAAACCTCGGCGCGGCAGTGTTGCGCCCCGGTGATATCATCGGCGCGGCCGAGACTTTTGAATTCGGCGGAATTGGCCACCCTGATTCCATACACGTCGCGCGCCGGCAATCCGGCGGCTCGCGCCAAACCGACATAAAGCGCGTTCAGGTCGGCGCACTTGCCGCCAAGATAACCGCTTTCGAGCATGGTGGTAATATCGCCGATGCCGCAGCCCTTAACTTTGGGATCGCGGAATGTGTTATCGACGATCCACTCATAAATCGCCCGGGCTTTATCGGCGTCGTTCTTTAAACCCAGGACGATGCCTTTGGATGTCGTCGCAACGATGCCGTCCGTTCGGATGTATTTGCTGGGCTTGCGAAAATAATCGAGGGTGGCTTTATTCTCTTTGATCGACGGATTGCCTTTCTGGCTGAGATCCACCCATCGATCCTGTGTCATAAAGCAGCTTTTGAGTTCCAATGTCGGGCTCTTCTCGCCCGCAGGCCATTCCGCAAAGACCAAGCCGGTGCCAACATTGTCAACCTGCACCGCGCGAACAGTTTTGTAGTTTCCGCTCCAGCTGTCGGGCTCCCGCTTAAAGTAATCGGTGTTGGTCATGAGCGGGACCGGCACCCAAGCGCGCACCGCGCCGACGGGCTCGGTGACCTCGAGCCGGGTCGTGACTTCGAAAGTACGCCACTTGGCTTCATTCGCACTGGCAAAACCGGTGAATTTGGGCAGACCACCGAGAGCAATTCCCGCGGAGACCGTTAACCCTCGCTTCAAAAATTCACGTCGCTCCATAGTTCTCCTCTCTTAGGGCGATAGGATTTTTGTATAGCGAAACTAATATCACGCGGTAAACCGATGTCAATTGGGAAGATCGGGGAAGATTAGCGGACAATTTGGCTGCGGATTGAGTTATCCCGCAGCAACGCTCACCACAGGCGAGGTTAGCACTCGACCCCGGCAGTGTCCTGTCTCAAAAGTCATTTAACAAGTCATTCGGTCGTTTACCGTCATGCCGGTGAGAACCGGCATCCAGAAGTCTGAGGAAGTGAGCCTCGATTTGTTCTGATATCCGGTAGTGGTTCATTTTCAATCCACCATGACTCTTGAAAATCGAGAAAGATTCCTCGCTTTGCTCGGAATGACAACTACATAAGCCATCTGTCATCTCGAACAAAGTGAGAGATCTTTCCCCAAACTGAACCCTAGCTTTTCTGCTGTTTGAGAAAGGCCAAAACCTCCTCCGGATGCGCCTCGGCCTTCTTCACCGCCGGCCAATGCTTGATCACATCGCCCTTCGGCCCGATCACCACGGTCGAGCGAATCGTGCCCTGTACCTCTTTGCCGTACATCATTTTTTTGCCGAAGGCGCCGTACTTTTTCATGACCTCAGTCTTGGGGTCCGACAGCAGTGTAAAAGGCAATTTGTATTTCCCGGCAAACTTGTTGTGCGATTCGATGCCGTCTTTGCTGACGCCCAAGACCACCGCATTGCTCTTCTTCAATGACGAACCCAAGTCGCGAAAGCCGCATGCCTCCTTGGTGCAACCGGGCGTATCGTCCTTCGGATAAAAGTAAAGTACCACGGTCTTGCCCTTGTAGTCTTCGAGCGCATGCTTTTTGCCGTCGTTACCCTCCAAGTCGAATGCTGGAGCCTTCTGGCCTTCGAGATTTTTCATCAACATGCCTCCTGCAAAATACTTCAAGATCGAAAGGATTTAGAAATCGACAATGAAACCACCCTAGCTGCGAAATTTCACGCGAGCATGACGCGCTCAGCCTTGCGCGCCATCCGGCGAATCGGGTCGTAATCGGCGTCATGCGCGGCGATAAAGCGCGCGATCCGACCTCTGGCTAAGATTTCTCGACCACGCTGTTCCAGAGCCAAATCAAGCAAGATGGACCGCAGCTCACAACGCAAATCGAGCGGCACCTGCTTGGATATCACCCAAGGCGGTATCGGACTGGGATCGATGGTCTCGATCACGCGAATCTGCCGGCCTATTTCCTCGCGCTCGGCGACGATCCATTCCAGGACCGTGCTATCGATCGCGGCGCCATCGATTCTGCCGGATAAAACACACGTTGCTTGAGACCTCGGGCGGCACCGATCAATCGCACGACCTCGTCGGGACTGAACACCTCGGGCAGAGAGGAGGATTTCTTTCTCGGTGGAATGAACAGCTTGGTCTCATCCCACCCCAGGGTATCGTTGTAGAAA
>DASXSW010000069.1:0-7479 GCA_036505755.1 Binatia bacterium
CGTTCGCCCGCCCGTGATCAACACCGCACCCGAACGCATCGATGAAGATTCCGTGAAACAGATTCCTGGCTTCGTCAAAGTCGTGCGCGAAGGCAGCTTCGTCGGCGTGGTAGCGAAAACGCAATGGTCCGCGATCAAGGCTGCCGAAGCGCTCAAAATCACCTGGTCCAAGCCGACCACGAAACTGCCGGCCAATCCGGAAGAGCTTTTTGCTTACTTGAAAAACACCAAGCCCGTGCGCACGCAAAAGGCAGTGGAAAAAGGCAACGTGGCCACAGCCTTGAACGACGCGAAGAAAACTTACCAGGCGAGTTACCGATGGCCGTTTCAGATGCACGGAATGATCGGCCCCTCCTGCGCCGTCGCCGACGTTAAGGGCGACAAGGCGACCATTTGGTCGGGACCCCAGGGGCCGTTCAGGACGCGCGGCGCCGTCGCAACGTTGTTAAAGATTCCCGAGCAGAACGTTCGCGTCATCTATCACGAAGCCTCGGGCTCCTATGGCCGCATGAGCGCCGACGACGGCGCCGAGGACGCCGCGTTGCTCTCTCGAGCAGTCGGCGTGCCGGTGCGGGTCCAATGGTCGCGCGAGGATGAACATGGCTGGGAACCCAAGGGCCCCGCCCAACTGGATGAAGTGAAAGCGGCCATCGACGGCGACGGCAAACTCATCGCCTGGGATTTCGTCGACTACGGTCAACCCTGGACCGCTTCGGGCGCGACGCCTCTCCTCGCTTCGTTGCAGGTCGGCTTCAAGCCCAACAATCCCGGACCGTCCAACGGCACGCAAGGGGGCGGCGAAATCTACGCTGTGCCGAATCAAAAAATCACCGCCGAGCATATTAATTGGCACTTCCCTGAACCGATTCCGCTACGCACCAGCAACCTGCGCGCTCCGGGGGACCCCGCGCGTTGCTTCGCCAGCGAAAGTTTCCTCGACGAAATTGCCGCCGACTTAAAAGCCGACCCCGTGGAATATCGGCTACGCCACTTGGGCGACAACAAACGCGGCATCGACTGTCTCAAAGCCGCGGCTGACAAAGCGCAATGGAAGGGTCGTCCGTCGCCGGCGCCGGCGTCAAGCGGAAATATTGCCAAGGGTCGCGGCATCGCGCTAACACAGCGCGCCAACGCTTACTGCGCCGTCGTCGCCAACGTCGAGGTCAACAAAACAACCGGCGAAATCGCCGTGAAACAGCTCGTCTGCTCCCACGACTGCGGATTGATCGTCAACCCCGATGGCGTCAAGAATCAGATCGAAGGCAACGTCAATCAAGGCGTCAGCCGCGCGTTATTTGAAGAGGTGACCTTCGACGGCAACGGGGTGACGAGCTTGGATTGGAGGACTTATCCGATCCTAAAGTTCAACGACGTCCCTGAGACCGAAATCGTCCTGATCAACCGGCCGGAGATGCCGTCGTTGGGCGCGGGCGAGCCGTCCATAATCCCCGTACCGGCCGCCATCGCTAATGCTATCTTCGACGCTGTCGGCGTGCGCCTGCGCGAAACGCCGTTCACGCCGAAGCGCGTGCTGGTGGGACTTCAGAAAAAGCCGTGAACGTGATTCGTGAGCGTGGCTCGTGTTCTTATTTGCTGCGATCACCTTTCACGATCACGAACACGGCTCTGTGTTTTATAGATATCTCTTTTCTTTGTAATAGCGCTCCGCTCCCGGATGGAGCGGGAAATCCAGCGGCCCCGCTTCCGTGTTCGTGCACAGCTGCTTCATCGACGGCGTTTCCGTGGCGTCGTAGGGAATATCTTCGCGAATGCGATCGAGCACTCCAACGATGCGGTACGCAAGCTCGTCGGGAAATTTCTTGTGTACGACGATCGGCCAGCCGCTGAAATCCACGACGGTCGTCGGATCGTTGATTCCCGCGACGCGGCCGTGATCCAAGCGCGCGCGCTGGAAACCGAACTTCTCCAATTTCTGCAGCACTGGCTCCGAATAAGACAGAAAGATCATGCCATGCTTCACCGCCACGTCGCCCCAGGAATCCATGCCTTCGTCGATCACCACGTCGAGCTTGCCGGAAATAATTCCTTCGCGCCGCTGCGGATTGCTCGGGCGCACGACTTCATCGACCTTACCGCCCCACTTGATGAAGTCCCGCTGGGAAATGCCGTGCGCTTTGAGCAGAAACTTAATCGCGAAGTCGACGCAATCGTTCACTGCGATCGACACCCTCATTTTTGGTTTTTTGGCGATCAGCTCTTCCATCGTTCGCACCCCGAGCCGCGGCGACACGGCAATGACCAAGCGGTCCCAGGAGGGAAACACCGCCAACGCGCGCAATGGTGACTTGCCTTTGAACGGCCCGACGCCGCGCACAGCCATCGAGGGAATGATCGACGGATTGAGCCAAACGAGATCGAGCTTGCCGCTCGCGACTAGTTTGGCGCCGTTCAAACCGCTGCACCAGGCAGGGCTGACGCCGATGGTGAAAGGATACGGCGGTCCGGAACTCGCCTTGCCGCCCGGCAATTCGACCATCAAGCGAATCGCGCTAGTCAAAATCGTCGGCGCGTCTTCATAAAGCCCGGCTAAGATTTTCGTTGCGATGCGCGCCCGCATCAAACTTGCGCTCATCGGTTTCACGCTGCGATCATCGTAAGCCACAAAAGTTTTTCTCCTTCAGCGAAATTGATGACAACGAACTATTCTGAATCTTGTTCGCTGTCAACCAAAGGCAACGATCACCGATTACTTCCCTATAGCCGGCGGAAAGGCTATAAACAGAGTTTGTTTCGCTGATCTCGCGGCAGAACCGCAACCGAAAGAATCGGAATATTTCCTGCAAAGACGCAAAGGTAAAACGCTTGTCATTTCGACCGAAGGGAGAAATCTTTCTTAGATCCCTCGCGTTCGCTCGGCATGACGCGCTTCGCTGTCACTTAGCGTCTTGGCGACTTGGCGCGAGGAATATCCGAATCCGAGACTCTTCAAACCGAAACATTTGCGCGAGCCGAGAACATTTTCAGACTTAGTGATACAAGGAGCTGCACCCCATTCGCATTTTTCACTCTCTGCGCCACCGTGACTACGCGTTATTCTGGTTCACGGATACGCTCGGCTCCCTCGGCCACTTCGTCCAGGAAGTGGCGCTTTTCTGGATTACCTATGAAATAACCGGCTCCGCGATGGCGTTGGGAGTCTTGGGACTGTGCAGTGCGGCGCCCCGTTTGATTCTTGGCGCCCTCAGCGGCGTGTTGGTCGATCGCTATGATCGCAAGCTTTTGTTGATCTTGGTGCAGTTCGTCTCCGCCATCCCGACAGTAATTTTTCTGGCGATCTATATTTTCGGCACTCTCGCGTTCTGGCACCTGCTTGTGCTCGAAATCCTCTCCGGTTCAATCCGTGCGGTCAATCCTTCGGCTGCCCAGTCCATACTTGCGGAATTAGTGCCGCGAGAAGATATCCTGAACGCCGTCTCGCTTTACACGGTCGGCTTCAACATTGCTCGGATAGCGGGACCGTCGCTCGGCGGCCTATTGATTATTTGGATCGGCGTCGCCGGCTGCTACGCGGCATTTGCAGTGACCCTGATGCTCTCCGGCGTGGGAATGCTGTTCCTTCGCACGAATAAGGAACCATCGACAAAGCGGGAAGAAAACTTCCTGCGCGAGTTCAAAGAAGGCTTTCACTATGTTTGGCATGCGCCGGTGATTTTGAGCAGTATCGTCGCGGCCTACACCTTTGCCGTGTTTATCGTCACCTACCAGAGTTTTCTCCCGGTTTTCGCCAAGGAAGTGCTGCAGGTAGGTCCCGAAGGATTGGGCATGCTGATGGCCGCACCCGGATTGGGCGGCATCGCTTCGCTGAGCTTTCTTGCATCTGTGGGTGAACGCTGGAACCGCGCCATGCTGCTATGGGTCATGACCACGACGACGCCAATTTTTCTCATGCTCTTTTGCGCATCGCCGATCTTTTGGCTTTCAGTCCTACTACTCGCCCTCGTAGGCGCAGGCCAGGTAAGTTTCCGCACCATCAGCCGGGTGATCATTCAGATTGAAGCGCCGCGCAATCTGATGGGCCGGGTGATGAGCGTGTTCAATCTCGATCAAGGAATGCGCTCCATCGGTTCCATCGTCATGGGCGCTTCCGCGACCCTGTTCGGCGCTTCCCTCGGCCTCGCGCTCACCGCCGCCGCCTCATTGATCGTGACGACGACACTTTTCTATCGTTTGCTAGGAAAAAGAGAATGAGAGTTGCGGATGATGTAAATTTGGAAAAAGTTGACGACTCCTACACAGCGCGGCAAAGCCGCAACCAAAGAAAAAGAAGACTTTCACCGCAGAGACACAGAGCACGCAGAGTTGCTTTTATAATTCTCCTCTCCGCGCCTCCGCGGTGAACCTTTCGAAAATTTGAGCGCGCAATAAGCCAGGGGCCAAAAGAGAGATGAGCCGCCGAACCCGGTGCTGTTTTCTGGCCAGAAGATTGTTGACAAGTTCGGATAGCCAGCGGATATTTCAGCCGATTCTAATTTTATTAGTGGAGTCATCTCAGGAGACAGAGCGACCGGCGTTATCGTCTCCTAAAGCGGCTCCCTTAATAGCTAGAAGGCTTATGCTTACACGGTTGCTTCAGCAAACTACCAGATGTTGGAGTTAGCCTTCACGCGCGCAACTAGCGCTAGTTGGCTGCTGAAACAACCGGATAAGCACAAGAAGGCTAACAACGACAGACCGAGCACTCACGATGCGTAGACATACCGGCCCAAGTGGCAAACGTCTACCGGAAGGGCTCGCGATCATTCACGAAGACCGAGATATTATCGTGGTGGACAAACCCCCGGGCCTGTTGACCATCAGCACGGATCGAGAAAAGTCGCGCACGGCGTACTTCATTCTCACCGATTATGTCCGCAAAGGTGTTGCCAAGTCGAGGAATCGTATTTTTATCGTGCACCGGCTCGATCGGGAGACGTCAGGGATACTTCTCTTCGCCAAGAACGAAGCGGCAAAGTTTCGCTTGCAGAGCCAGTGGCAAGACACGAAGAAAAAATACCTCGCAGTCGTTCATGGCCGGTGTAAGAAAAGCGCGGAGACCATCACAACGTATCTGGCGGAGAACCAAGCGCACGGTGTGTACACGACTAACGATGCACGCAAGGGCAAGCTGGCCCACACGGCTTACAAAGTGCTCAAGCAGACCAAAGACTTTAGTTTACTGGAAGTCGATCTCTTGACCGGCCGCAAGCATCAGATTCGCGTGCATCTCGCGGCCATCGGACACCCAGTGGTCGGCGACCCGAGGTACGGGCCAGAGCAAAAAGCCCGCAACCGCCTGGCACTTCATGCCAAATCGATTTCCTTCGCGCATCCCTTCAGCGGTGAGCCGCTAAGTTTTGACACGAAAGTGCCGGCCTACTTCACCGCGCTCGTGGGAGATTGGGAGCCATTGAATCTGCGGCGATCAAACTGAGTCTTCAGGCTTCCGTGTGAAGCGGGCTAGGAGATTGCACCGCCAAGGCGCGGAGAGCGCAGAGTAAAGATTGTTTGATTAAAAACATTTCTCCGAACTCTGCGACCTCTTGAAAATTTGCGCAGCCTGCGCAAATTTTCGGAAAGTCTATCGGGTGCTTCGGATTATTCTCGTGCCAAGACGCCAAGAACGTAAAGTGATGGGCCAAGCCCCGTCATCCCGAACGAAGGTGAAAGATTTCTCCCTTAGGTCGAAATGACAAGCTCCCCCTTGGCGGCCGTTGCGCCTTTGCGTGAGACAATCAGATTTGGTTGCGGCGTAGCCGCGCTAGGCCTCTGTGGTGAATGTTTCTTCTATCACTCATTTTTGATCCAACCCCTTCCGACGAACCCAGTACTCCATCACTCCAGTACTCCATCATTCCAATCTTGTGTTTCATTTCCGCCGCATGTATAGCCAAGAACAAAGCTAAACCAGAGGTGAATCCATGCAACTTCCACCGATCACCGCCACCACCATCGGTAGTTTTCCACGGCCCAATTGGCTGGCGCAGAATGAACGCAGCCGCGCAGTGTTTCGTCTCGAAGGTGCCGCGCTCAAAGAAGCTCAGGACGACGCCACGGCGCTGAGCATTCACACGCAAGAACGTATCGGCCTCGACCTGCTTTCCGACGGCGAGCAGCGGCGCACGGGTTTTATCAATCATATTCTCGCCGGTTTCGAGGGCATCGATCTCGAACATGAAGCGGTGAAAACAATCTATCGGCGGCGTGAGGAGCCGCGCCCGGTTCCGCGCGTCGTGGGAAAGATAAAAAGACGCGCGCCCGCCATTATCGAAGATCTTCGTTTCACCAAAGCGCAAACGAACAAGCCAATCAAGATGGACGTCCCCGGACCGATGACTGTGGTCGACAGCACGCTCGATGAATTCTACAAAGACGAAGCCGCCATGGCGCTGGACGTGGCTGCGGCGCTCAACGAGGAGCTGCGCGACTTACAAGCGGCGGGTTGCGATGTGCTCGAAATTGATGAGCCGGCCATGACGCGTTACCACGAAAAGGTTTTCGCATACGGCGCCAAAGCCCTCGACCGCTGTCTCGAAGGCATCACCGTGCCGACCGTCGTTCATCTCTGCTACGGCTACCCCGGCGGCGCCGGCCAACAGCATGAGTATGAGTATCCGGAGCTGCTCGAGGAGTTGATGAAAACCAAGATCGGCGGCTTCGGCGTCGAGTTCGCGCGCAGCGCTTACGATCCAGCGGTGCTGAGTATCGCCAAAGGTCGCATTGTCATGTTCGGCTGCGTCGACCCGAGCGACACACCCGTGCCGCCGGTTTCAAAAGTGGTCGAGCGCGTGCGCGTGGCGCTGAAATACATCGAACCGAACAATCTCTGGGTCGCCCCCGACTGTGGTCTCATGACCATCAGCCGTGAGCTGGCCAATGCCAAAGCGAAATTGCTCGTGGAGGTCGCGAAGGAGTGCCGCCGGACACTCTAAAATAGAAGGGAGCAAAGACGATGCCGAACAGTACGGCCTTTGAGCATCTCAAGGAACTGCATGAAAAGTATGCGCGCCACGATTTGCGCGGCATGTGGCAGCGCGATGGTTCGAGCTCGCCAAAGCTCCAGCCGCGACTTTGGCCCTGGCAGGAAGTCGCGCCGCTTCTCGACGAGTCTTTAAGAACAGTTCGCTTGCCCCAAGACACCGACCAGCGGGTTATCGGGTTGACGGCTCCAAATTTTTCCAGCGGCGCGGTTTACGTCTCTTACCAACTTCTCAATCCTGGCGAGAAGGTTCCCTCCCATCGTCACACACCGGCGCAGATGCGCTTTATCATTCAGGGTACGGGCGCCTATACGACTTCGGACGGGGAACGCATGTTCATGGAGCCCGGCGATCTTCTCGTGCAACCCAATTGGAGTTGGCACGGGACAGCTAACATCGGCGAAGGTCCGATTTACTGGCTGGATATTCAAGATCGCAACTTGGTGAATTATCTCGGAGCGTTTCGGCGCGAACTCTGGCCTAACGACGAAGTGCAACCCAC
>DASXSW010000070.1:0-4695 GCA_036505755.1 Binatia bacterium
ACTCCATCACCATCTTGACCGGCCGCCGGGTGCGCCGGGCAAGCAGCAGGCAGATCGGCTCGTCGAAGGGCGCGCCTTTGCCGCCAAAATCACCGCCGATGGCCACCGGATTCACCCGAATTTTTTCTTTCGGAATATCGAGCGCCTCGGACATGCTCTCTCTGAGCCCCTGGGGCACTTTGCATGGCGACCACATCTGTACCCGCTGTTGCTCATCGATCCAAATCAGGCAACAGTGCGGTTCCAAAAAGGCCTGATGCACGCGCGGAACGGTGTAAGTGTTTTCAACAATCAGATCCGCTTGGGCGAATCCTTCCGCGATGTCCCCGCGGTTGTACACGTTGCGCACAAACTCGTTGGTCGGGCCATCGACTTTCTCGGGCAGCCCCTTGTACTTGTTCAAGTCCGGATGAATGATCGGCGCGCAGGATTGGAGCGCGGCCAGCGGATCAAAAACCGCCGGAAGCTCCTCGTACTCGACTTGAATCAGCGCCAACGCCTCTTCAGCTTGCTCGAGCGTCTCCGCCGCCACTGCGGCGACGCGCTCACCCATGAAGCGAACATGATCTTGAGCGAGAATGGAAATATCGCGATAGCGCCGCCCGTAAAGAATCCCGCGCACGTCGTTTCCCGTGAGCACGGCGCGCACGCCGGGCGCTTTCTCCGCGCGCGAAGTGTCCAGGCGAACGATCCGGGCGTGCGAATAAGGACTGCGCAGTGTCTTCGCCCACAGAGTCTCCGGCAGCAACACATCCGCCGTGTAACGCGCCTCGCCGGTTACTTTTCCCGTGTTATCGACGCGGGGAACTGATTGACCGATGACTTGATAGCTCATGATTTCCTCCTAAATCGTTCGTGAACGTGCTCGTGGTGCGTGCTCGTGAAATTCTAAACACGTTTCACGATCACGAACACGATTCCTACAAATAGCCCTTTTCCTTGTAATACTTCTGCGCGCCCGGATGGAGCGGCACTCGCAGCGGACATTTCTCCGAGCCTTGGCAGAGCTCTCGCATATTGAGCGGCTCGTCGTCATCGACAGGAATGAGTTTCTGCTTTGCATCGATGGTTTCGATGGCGGCGTACGCGACTCGGTCCGGCAGCCATTTGTGGGTCACCAACGCCCAGCCGCTGAAGTCGATGGTCGGAACATCTTGGTTAAGCTGACGATATCGGCTCTGCGGCAGCACGGTGCCACTGTAACCCAACCGCTCGAGTTTTTTGACGATATTCGCTTCTAGAGGGATGATCTCGTAACCGTTCTCCAGCGCTTGATCCAGCCATCCGCCTACCGTGCTGATGCCTTCATCGAATACCGCCGTAAGCGAATGCTCGGCGATCCCTTTGCGCCGCTGCGGCGCATCCGGTCGCGGGCACTCCTGTACTTTCCCGCCCCAACGCCGGATCTTCCCGAACGAGATTCCGTAGAACGAAAGAATCGTCTCGATGGTGTAGTAGGTCGCGTTGTTGACGCCGGAGAATCTCGTGGATATGCGCAGTGGAATTTTCCGCCGAGCGATGTCGTGCAGCGACTTCACCTTAAGATCCTTCGACACCACGAGTGCGATGCGGTCCCAGGACGGAAAGCAGCCCAAGATCCGCAATCCCATTTTCTGTTTAAAGTAACCTTTGCCGCGGTAGGCCATCGCCACCATCGCCGACGGATTGACGTAGGCGATATCGACGCGGCGCGTACCGACCTCGATGGGTGCGCGCATGCCGCCGTAAACATCGCCATTGATGCCGACCCGAAGGGGCGTTTGTTTCGCTTCTCTTCGACCGGATGTCAATGAGATAGAAAGCTGGCTCGCCAGCTGGTCCGAGCATTTCGTGAAAATACCAGCCGCCAACTCCAGGCCGGTGGTGGCTCTGATTTGCGGCGGCGCGAGATTAGTCATCATAAGTTGCTGTCCAGGGCTTATCGTGTTGCTTTCTTCGATTCCAATGTAGACAGAGAGATAGTTGAGATTGGACTGAGGTACGAGCGTGCGGATTTTTTCCCACGCGCGCAAGTCCTCGCTCCCCGTCATAGCGAGACCGCAGTCGGTCGTCCGCGAGATTATCGCCAGTCGCGAGATCATGTCAAACAAACCGCCCGGTTTGCATCCTCTAAATTGAGATAGTACTAAGAGCGAAATGAACAAAGCCCCACGCAAGGACCCGGCTCACAACTCCAAGCGGCGCAGTCGAGACGTTGCCTTCGAAGAATATATTTTCACGGAAGAGCCATTCTATCTTCCCGTGGCTCACGAAATCGAGATCTTCGAAGCGGCTCATTCAAAACGATTGCCGATACTTTTGAAAGGCCCCACGGGCTGTGGCAAGACTCGCTTCCTCGAATACATGTCCCACCATCTCGGGCCACTGCCCCTCATCACGGTCGCCTGCCACGAAGACTTGACCGCGACGGATCTGGTCGGGCGCTATCTGCTCGAGGCAGACGAGACCCGCTGGCTCGACGGCCCGCTTAGCCGCGCGGTAAAAGCCGGCGCCATTTGTTATCTGGATGAAATCGTCGAAGCGCGCAAAGACACCACCGTGCTGATCCATCCGCTGTCGGATCACCGCCGTATTCTGCCCATCGAGCGGCGCGGGCAGGTGCTCGAGGCCCATGAAAATTTTCAACTGGTGATTTCCTACAACCCCGGCTATCAAACCGTGCTCAAGGATCTCAAACCCAGCACGCGCCAGCGCTTCGTGGCCATCGAGTTCGACTACCCGTCTGAAGAAATCGAAACCAGCGTCGTCCGGCACGAAAGCGGCGTGTCCACCGAGCTCGCCGCGCAAATCGTCCGTCTCGGCGCCAAAGTCAGAAACCTGCGCGAGCACGGCTTGCAAGAAGGAGTCAGCACCCGGCTGCTGGTTTACACCGGGCAGTTGATCGCGTCCGGCCTCGCGCCGCGCATCGCGTGTCGATCGGGGTTCGTGCAGGCGCTGACCGACGACGGAGAAGTTGCAAAGAGTTTGATCGAAGTCGTCGAAACGATCTTCGCCGAATGACAACCGGCGCTTGGAAGTCGGAAGCCCCCTCACCCTGGCCCTCTCCCCCACGAAGACGTGGTGGAGAGGGAAAATTTCTTGTTTGCTTCGAGCGGGCCAAATCGAAGCATCAACCAGACGAGATCACCCTCGCCCGCTTGCGGGAGAGGGTCGGGGTGAGGGCTCCGCATGAGATGCCGATCCTTGAGTCTTATGCCGTGAGTCTCGGGTAGGCGGCAATTAAGCGGATCGGCAACTCCTCCACCTTTGTCACCACTTCATACGGCATCTCGTCGCACATTTGCCGCAGATAATCCTCGCCTTCGCGATCGATGGTCAGGCAAAACGGGCGGATCTTGCGGCGCTTGGCCTCCAGCAGGGCTTGCCGGGTGTCCTGTACCGCATAATCCCGATCTTCGGCGTCGCGGCCGTAGTCGCGATCGTAGGGACGCCCGTCGCTGATCAAAAACAGCAGCCGCGTGTTGGCGTCGACTCTTTGTAGTCTCCAAATCGCGTGCCGTATGGCGGCGCCCATCCGCGTCGCGTGAGCCGGCTCCAACCGGTCGATGCGCCGCGCGACGCGCTGGCCGAGGCGCTCGCGAAAATCCTTGACGATAAAAAACTCGACTTCCGCCCGCCCGCTGCCGGAGAAAGCGTAGAGCGCGTAAATATCCCCGATCTTTTCCAGCGCTTGGCACAGAATGATCGACGCTTGTTTTTCGATTTCGATAGCGCGCCGCCGCATCGGCCTGCCACGCTCGTCGACGCCGGCGGCGATTTTTTTCAAATAGTCGCTGTAAGCCTGCGGATTCGAGGCGCTGGGGCGGTGCGCCTTGGCGGCGTCCAGCTGCACGTATTCGTTGGTGGTGGCGCTCATGTCGAGCAGCAGCGCCACCGCGACGTCCCGTTGGGTGCGCTCGCGTCGCCAATAAATCTTTTCGTTCGGCGCGGAGCCCGATCGGCGGTCGAGCACGCGTTCGATCAGCCCGTCCAAGTCGAGATCCTCGCCGTCATAGCGCCGACCGACCTTGCGAAACAGCTCGGGTAAAAAATGCTCGAACCGGCTCGTCACCTGCGCCACCAATGGACGGTATTCGGCCAGAGTCTCACTGTAGAAATCCGATGTGCCTTCATCGATTATCCGTTCGCGCACGCGGCACCATCGGCTTCGATAGGCGCCGGCGCGAAAATCCCATTCCGGGTAGAGATAGCTAAACGGCTCATCGCGCCCGAGCGGGCCTTCCGGATCGTTCCCAGCGGAAATCACTCTATCGCTATCATCGGAGCTAGTTCTAGTTTCGAATTGACGGAATCGTTGATCGTTGTCCAAGCGAAATTCGACTGTCGGCGGTGGCGTAAAAGGTATCTCGTTCGGATCAGCCACGGGATCCGCCAACTCGTTCGGCGGAGCATCGTCGGTCCAGCGGGGTCGATGCCGGTCGTGTTCGTGCTCGCACTCGTCGATCGGGACATTGGGCAAGCGGGCGGCGATTTCGTAGATTCGCAACGCCGCTTCGGCGGCATCTTCGACGGTCGCGTCCGCCTCTTTGATTTTGTTAAAGACTTCCAAGCCGAATCGAAGATCGGACCGGAGTTCTTCTGACGCCTCCTTCATCGGATCCCCGCCAAGGCTCGCTTGAACGAGCGCTTCGAGGAAAGCTTCGCGAAGCGGCAAAGCCGCCAGGCGCGGCCGTGCCGCCGCGACGAACTCAGACA
>DASXSW010000071.1:0-7696 GCA_036505755.1 Binatia bacterium
ACCATTGGCCTGATCTTTCTCATTATGGCCTTTGTCCTGATTCTTTTCTTTTGCGCGGAAGCGATCGAGCGCCGGCTTTTGCGCTGGCGTTACCGCGGGCCGAGTGAAAAGCCCGCGAAGTGTTGTGGCTCGCGAAATGTTAGTAAAGCCGTTCCCGCCAATACTGCGACCGATATACTCGAATTAGAAGGTAGGGGCGGGTTTCAAACCCGCCCCTACAAGACGGTCAATAGCGAATGTCAGCTTTCGAACAACTGACCAAAGAACATCGCGATTGGCGAAGCCATTCTACCCCGCGGTAGGGTTTCGTGTTGCGGGTAACGCTCTACAATCATCATGGGGATGCTTGCGCCGACTTAATCAGTTCCTGGCGAATTTTCGCCAGCGCGGATTGAAGTCGTTTCTTCTTTGCGGGTTCCCTGACAAAGGCCAGTGTGTCTGATAGGAACTCGAGCTGTTCAGCGACGGAGAGCAGTTCCCTTGGCGATCCATCGCGTTTCCGCGCCGCGATGTAGGAATCGACGAGATCCTTGACATGATCATGCAAATTGCCACGCGCCAGATGGCGCAGCAGCATGCTGTCGACGGACGCAGCCAGCGCCCAGAAGTTTGGATTCTGTCGATCCCTGTCCATCGCCGCCGATTCGGCTTGCGCCAATTTCTCTTTGAGGCTTTGGGCCGATTCTCCTTTCTTGCCCAGTAACTGCAACAGGATTTCTGCCGTGAGCGAGTTGAGCAGCGGGTAGGGATCGGCTTGTTCGCCCGCCTCTATCCTGAGTGCATGCGCCGCCTTGTAGGCATCGCGCATGGCCGCGAGAGCGTTCTCTTTCTCTCGCCGTCGCCGTGCCAAAACGGCTTCTCGTTTGGCGATACTGCCGAGCAAACACCATCTTTCCCCGCTCGGACCGACCGCGGCGATGAGCGCGGTAAGCCGGTGCTTCGCCTCCGCGATGACTGCTCGCGCTTTCTGCGAGTCGGACATTTTGATGGCTTGCCGGACCATCAGGTTGTAAAGTTGTTCGGCGGCTTTGATCGGGACCTCGTCCACCTCCGCATGCATGGCCATTCCATAATGCTCAATGGCATCGTCCAACATGCCGAGCTCACCAAACGCCCGGCCTGCGGCAGCTTGGACGTCCCCTCTTGCGACCCAATCCTTCAACAATTCGTTGGTGACGGTTTTGACTCGCTCCAGCAAACGAACCGCTTGGCTCTCAGAGGCGGTGGCGGCGTCCTCGGCGATGTTTTCCAGTTCCACGATGACTTCGCTGGGCGAGGCAAAATGAAGCTCATGATGGTTGATATTTTCGGCGCGCCCTTGCAGCGCCAGAGTAAAGGCCGGATCGCCATAACATTGATAGGCGCCCCATGTATTCACGCCCGGATAGGTCTCGAAGGTTTCTTCACGTGCTCGGTGCACGGCTCTACCCAAGGGGACGCCGGCCAACAGCTCGCGGTAAAAGACATCGGCGAAAGTCTGCGCGGCTTGATCGTCGACGGCCCAGCCGGAGGCCACGACGGCGCGCACGCCCATTCGAATGAGCTCGGTCGCAAGATTGGCGGCTAGCCGAGGAAAATTGGTATCAGGCCGAACTCCCTGGTCCTCGATCCGCCCCAGGTGACAGCAATTGATAAAGACCAGATCCGGCACCGCGCGCATTTGGCCAATCTCGGCGGGGGTCAGAAATTCGTCCGTGCCGATCACCATGCCGGAAATTCTGCGCGATGAAGATTGGGGATCGCGGCGCGCAGAGGTTTTATCGATCTCCACAGGATAATCGTACACACCATGTCCGGCCAAGTGCACGATTCGGTAGTCTCGTTCGTGAAGGCGAGTGAGAATTTCCGTGGCGATCTCCTTAGCAGGATTGGAATCTGAACGGATGCAGGAAACCACTTCAAAATTGTTTTCCGTCAATCGCTGCGTAACCGTTTTTGCCTCGCTCACTGCGCCGTCCAGCGGCACAAAATGGCTCGGTGGATCGCCGACGACCAGCGCGGATCGGCCCTGAGCCATAACCACGCGCTCACGAAACTCGATGGATTGTAATTGACGCAACATCCCGGCCTGAACCGACAAGGGTTTTTCGGTAGTTGCGCTGTCAGAGCTTTGGCCGGGCCGGCGTTCCTGCATGAGTTCCCAGGGATACCGAGCGGCTGCTTCGTTGACGACCAGGACGATGTCACGCTGCTCGGGCGCGCGATCTTTGAGCTCGTTGGGAATCAGCATCTCGAACAAAGTCACCGAAACGCCGTAATCGGTGGCGGTGGTCCCGATGGCGCCCTTGATAAACTGGTCGACTAGCAGACGTTGGGTCGACTGGAGATAGGCCTGGGTGCGGGCGCGGTCGGTAAGTAAATGAAACGCCAACCGCTCTTGCTGATCTTCGGTAATCTGCAGGCGTTGCCACCACCCTGCTTCTTCGGCGAAGCTGGCGCGCCTCCGGCTCCCGCGCCGCATCACGACGACGGGCATTCGGTCAATTTCAAAGCGGCGCGAAAGCTCGGCGTCGCCTTTGATGCTTTGCAATGCGTGCGCCGCTTGGATGGCGCGGTCTTCATAGAGTTCGATGAATTCCACTTCATCGATGCGGATTTTATCTTGGTAGCCGGTTGATCGAAGGCTCTGATTCGCCTGCGCGATGCCGCGCAGGATGGCCGCAACCGAGTCTTCGACAGAGAAACCGCCGGCTCCGGTGCCGATAAGTAGCGCGCTAATATTCGCGGAACGGCGTTGCGATGAGCTGCTGTTCTTCTCCGGCAAACTTTCTGCGCAGGCGATCACGTACGCCCGCGCGCCGCGCGAAACAGCGCGCGCGAGTCCACCTGGCGATAAGCTGCCGACGGCGCCAAGTCCGATGACGATTGCTCCCGCATGCGTGCTGTTCGCGTCGAGAAAAACCACTTCGGTGTCTTGCGGGCCGGGATAAAGGCCGAGAAGCAGGCGATCGCGCAACCGTCCATTGAGCGCGCGGTTGAGGTGGGCTTCCGCGCTAATAATGGTGTCGCCTTCATAATGGCCGACCATAACCGGGTTGCTGGCGAAGGCCAGATTACCGTGCACGATTCTCACCTTGGCTCGATGATCGTCGGGCTTAGAGTGGACTTTACGGGCTTTGCCAAGCGCTGACCGGATCAAAGAATCCTCGTCCGGATAGAGCGGGGTCTTTTCCTCGGGCAACACGAACCGTGTTGCGACGCCGCGGGCAGCGGGCGGCACCGTTGGCAGCTTGTCGGTGGTTCCCTTTTCTAAAAGCTCGCGAATCGCAGCGAATGCAGGTTCGTGATCGGCCATGTCTCCGTGAAGCGCCTGCATGTACCAAGTCTTGACTCCGGTGAGCCGTCCGGTCGACCAGAGCACTCGGCCGTCGCCTTCGGGAGAAGCCTGAACCACGAGATGTTCATTGCCTTGCTCGTCCTTGACAATCTCGATTGCTGCGGCTGTTGCGGGCGCGAATCCTGCAACATAACACATGCGCTCGGGCACGATCGTCGATTTGCTATCGATCAGGTTTCGAAATACCCGGGCCGTTTCGAGCAGCGATGGGTCGGGCGCGATCCATTCACGCTTCTGATAGTCGACGGCGCGCAATTGCCGCCAAGTTTCGGCAGAGAAAAAATCGAACTCGCCTTCAGTTACCGGAAGCATTTGCATGAGACCTGGATAAAAACGCAGGACTTCGAGGAGCTCGGCCTGATTATTTGAAAAATCGACCATGGCCAGTTGCTTAACCATCGATTCACGACCGGTAAACACGAGCGGCACAATGAACGATCCGCCATTGGGCGTGCCAAGCATGATCAATCGCGCATCCGGATGTTTACACAATCGGGCCCAAGTCTCCGGACGAGTTGCGATCATGGCGCGTGCCAGTAGACCGCCCATCGAGTGGGCGATGATATTTACCGGATGGTTGCGCGGTTCGGCTTCAGTGAGCTTGCTTTCAATCGCGTCCGCCAACCGATTCGCTTCGGCAAGCAGCGAGATGCGCCAATCGTACGGAAATGGGATCACTTCATGACTGTGCGCCAGAAACTTCACGAGATCCCCGTACGCCATGCTGACCGGAGCTTCAGCCCACACCCCTTCAGCCTTGATGTCGAGCTGCGACAAGCCGCCGAATGCCAGATCGACTGGATCGATCCAGATGCGGTTGTCGCCGATTGCCAAGTGGCTGCCCATGATTCCGGGCAGCAGGAAAACGACCGGCTGAGGCCGCGCCTCGTCGCGCTTATAAGGCGCGACCCCCGCGTCGATGCTGCGCACAGAAAAATCAACGAATTCATCTTGCTCATCGGCCTTCCGGGCAATTGCTTTGACCACGCGAGCGGCGCTGTCTTCGTTGACGAAATAGCGGAAATGAGAAACCTGCGAGCCTTGATGGAACGAGTAGCGCGCGCCGTCGCGCCGTTCGGCGCCGCCGAACATCGAAGCGGTATCGACGACCAGGTCATTGTCGCCAAGATAGAGCGGATCGGTCAGCAGAGTTCCGAGCGCAGTGGCAAGATTCGCACCTTCAATATCGCCGGCGATGACCCGGAGCTCACCGCCAACCGCGCGGCCTGGGCGATTGAGCAACGAAATGAGTGGAGACGTAGGAACCATCGCTTCGATGCCAGGCAACACATTGGGGTCCGAGCGTTCCTTGGCGATCACCATGATCAGTTCGCTGAATATGTCATAAGCGGTTCCGATGATTGCCGCCTGCAGAACCGGAACCTTTTGAATCAAGTTGAAAATCACTGATAAATAGAGATCGAAACGCTCCGACGCGAGCGAGGTTCCGCGCGCCGGGCAGCCGACGCGCATGAAGCGTTCGACGCGGATTCTCTTTTCCTTCAGTAATCTGTTGAGCTCGGCGAGGTTGCCACGCTGACCTTGCCGATCATTTTTCTTAAGGAACTCGAGGTCGTGGCTATCGAAAGGATCGCGGTTGTCCGCCATGTCGGCGCGGCTCAGGATTTCTCCGACGAGCCCGCCGCGCGAATGCGCGATTAAGTGCAGGCGCGCTCCGATGGGCAGTTTTTTAACCAATGCGATGACATTTGTGATCGGGCTCTCGGTCAGCGTTCGATGTTCGAGCGCATAAACATGGCCCTGGTACCGGGCAAAGAGTGCCTCGCGCAGAGTACGCCGTTCATTCTGCCAATATTCGCCGAAGCTCCCTTGAGTGGAAGACGCTGTGCCATGGAGAAATAATAAAATCGGCTGATCGGTGGGAATGGTGCCCGGATCGGATAGGCCGAAATTAGCAGACACGGAGCACTGAAAAAGATTCGCTGCATGCTCGAGGGTACGATCTTCCAGTAGCTTGCTAATCTTGCGAGCCGCCATTTGAGGCACGTCGATCTTAAAGAACCGGAGTGTCTTGATCAGCAGGCTGCCGACCGTTCCGCGCGACGGACTGCGCAGCGGCAAGCTTGAAGGAACGGCCACAGCGCCGTCCGCGCTTCGCTGCGCGGCGCCGCGAAGCACTTCATCGCAAAGCCGCTCGCGTGAGGTCCAAAAACGTGAGCCGTCTTCTAACTCGATCTCAACGACTTCATCGGAATCAGTGATGATCTCCGGCGCTTCCGCGGCGGCTTCGCGCATGGCGCTGATCATGAAGGAGCGAGATTCTTTTACTTTGATCTCTTGCAGCCGGTCTAACGATTCCCTGGGCTCGTGCGTCGGAATACCCGGTATGCGAAGTTTTTGCTCGCCTTTCTTTTGTGAGGCTTCAGCCATATTGACCTCGTTTTTGCTGATGGTTCCTGGCCGGCTATATGACAGTACTGTCCTGTGCTAATAGTTGGTTAAATAATTCGCTCCGTTCCTTGCCGTCATACCGGCGAAAGCCGGTAGGGTATCCAGTAGGGGCGGGTTTCAAACCCGCCCCTACGACACACCACAGTAGACTCACCCAGTGCAAAACGTCACGACTTGGCAATTTGCCGAGCGCGCGTTCGAGCATCGAGCTTAGATCGCTATGGCCAGACAGCGCAGTCGATGATCCAATCGTGGCAATACAAAATCTGCGGTTCGGACGCCGCGCTCGCTGGCATATGGGATTCGTTTCAAAGCAATGGCCCTATTATAGATCTCTCGTTGCGAATCGTCATTCACAGAAACCGACTTCAAAGAAAATCTCAATTTGACGCGCCGTCGTCCGATCGGTTAGGATCCGGACCATTCTGCGCGAGGAATAAGAAACAAGAACAGGGGGTTAGTCATGATATTTGCTATTCTCCAAAGTGTAACTGCTGTCTTCTGGTTCAAATCGCAAATATCACGCTTGACCCCGTTCTGGTGTGACCTCTGACCACTTTCCTGTGCTTAAGTGTCGATGCTGCGCAGGCTGCGCGCGAATTTTGCGACTAGGAGCACGGCGGCCGAACCCAGGCAGCCGCCGAGGATCAGTGCGCCGGGCACTCCGATGAAGCTTGCTGCGGTTCCCATCTGCGTATGGCCCATGTAAGTACCAGCGGACATGAAAACTTGATCAAAGCTTTTGACCCGGCCCCGCATACGGTCAGGCGTGGTCAGCTGTACTAAGGTATCTCGCAAAGTCTCGCCAACAGCGTCCACAAGTCCCAAACCGAAAACGATCAACAGCGAGAGCGTCAGAGAGCGCGACAGCGCGAAGCAGATTAGACCGATCGTGTAGAGCAGCGTGACGCCGATGATGAGCCGGCCCTTGCGCCGCGGATTGCCCGCAGCGAGAACCATTCCGGAGCCCGCGAGAGCGCCCAGCGCCGGTACCCCCAAAAGCGCGCCGAGGCCAGCGGGCCCGGTGCCGAGAATGTCCCGAGCAAAGGCGGGCATCATAGAGCGGTACGCGCCGAAAAATTGCACGCAAGTATCCATGCTCATCAAACCCAAGATCACCGAATTCTCGCGAATGAAATTGAATCCGGCGCGCACGCTCTGGAGCGGCGATTCTTTTTGCTCACTCGCAGGCTTAACTTGCCGGCGCATGAATGCCAGACAAATAATCACCGCGAGAAAACTTCCAGCGTCGATATAATAAGCCGGGCTGATTCCCAAAACACTGATCACCACGCCGCCAATGAACGGCCCGCCCAGCGTGGCGATTTGCCGCCAGGTGATATTCAGGGCGTAGGCCGAGGCGAGTTGCTCCGCGGACACCAACGCGGGGATCATCGCGGTTCGCGCCGGGGCGTCGAAGATCCCCACCGCGCCCGACAAAAACGTCACAGCGTAGATATGCCAAACGCGAATCTCTCCGGTCGACGTCAAGAGCCCGAGCGCGAGGGCCAATAGCGCGGCAAGACTTTGCGTGATGATAAGAAGCTTGCGCCGGTCCATGCGGTCGGCGAGAACTCCACCGGGCAAAGAAAGGATCATGACCGGCAGCGCGCGAAAAAGCCCGGTCAGCCCCAATTGAAAAGGTGAGTTGGTGATCTCATAAACTTGCCATGCCACGGCAACAGTGGAAATCTGAGTTCCCACGGCGGAGAACAGCAAGCTCAGCCAAAACAGGCCGAAGTCTCTTTGCTGCAGAACTTGCCAAGGGGTGATTTGTGATTTCACGGGCGAGGGTTGATCGAAGAAAAAATTAAGTAAGCGCCGGCGCTGAAGCTAATCGAAACCGGTTCTTCGAGTCAAGTCAAAATGCTTGACAGCCCCGATAGATTGCCGCTACAACGGCGCAGGAAATGGAGGTCTAATGATTTTTGTGACAATCCTTTCCGT
>DASXSW010000072.1:0-4784 GCA_036505755.1 Binatia bacterium
TGTTCCTTTAGTTTTTTAATATTGACCGCCAGACCGCCCGCCAACAGACTGTGTATATCGGCGGCGTTGACCAACAACTTAAGGCCTGCCTTCTTCGCTCTAAACGCTTCGCCGTAGTCCATCATCGAGCTGTCGATGGAGCCCGACAACATTGCGGCGATGCGTGTTCCGGTCTCGACAACGCGGTAGACCACGTCTTTGTCAGGATCGAGACCATAATGCTTCAAGATGAATTTCGCGGAAATATGCTGCGAGCCGAGCAATCCGGGTACGCCCATCGATTTTCCCTTCAGCTCGCTGACGGATTTTGTTTCCGGTCGAACCACCAAACCCCAGAAGGGTTTCATCGTGCCGAGAAAGACGATCCGCACGGGCAAGCCCCGAGCGGCGGAGACGAACGACGAGCCGGCTCGAAGCGTATAGTCGACGCTGCCGCTCACCAATGCAGCGCGGTCGACTTCCGATCTGGTAAGCAGCAATTTGATGTCTAGGTTCTGCTCGCGCAGAAAACCCCGCTGACGCGCCACTTCCGCCGGCAGGAAAGTAACCGTGGGACCGGCGTAGGAAACGATGATCTCCTCCAACGCCGATGCCGGTTGAACTCGCAACAGCGATACCGCGGCCTGCAAACAGAATAACGTCGCAACAGTTCGCACTTGCGCGCGCCTCATGTGGAGCATAGACACTCCTTTACTACTTAGGACTCCTCACGATAGAGATCCAGCGCTTTGAGCACCGGGGCATCACTCATGGAGAAAAGGATTGCCTCTTCCGATGACGAGCGATTTAAGTGCCGGTGGTTATACCAGAGCGGCACGACGAACGAGTCGCCCCGTTCCCACTCGAAGCGGCGCTCACCGATTTGCGTCGTGCCTTTGCCGCGAAATACGTGATAGATCACCGTGCTCGTGTGCCGATGGGTCTCGGTTTCATCGCCGGGAGGCAAAATCTGAAGCGCGCACTGGATCGTCGTCATCGTCGGTCCGCCTGTGAGCGGATTGCGATACTCCAGCAGGTAGCCGTCGAAGCGATCTCGCGCCGCCGGCGAGCGTGCCAGCGCACGCAGCGTTTTCTGGGTGTCGCGCCATTTGTAATGAAAGAAATCGGCGAGCGGAACACCGTGACGTTTGGAGGCACCAAGTTGATCCATTACCTCTTCGCTGCTCTTCTCGATCGGCTGGCGGCGCTCTGAATAGCGCTCCTGCATGACCTGGTGCAGCGCCGTGACGAGCGGAAAATCCAAACCGTCGAGCCACAGCATCGGCTGATTAGAATCGTTGGAATGATCGTGCCAGGTGAGCTTGGGCGTGAGAATCAGATCACCGGGCTCCATAACGCATTGCTGGCCGTTGACCGTCGTGTAAGCGCCGTTGCCTTCAATTACGAAACGCAGCGCTGCCGGGGTATGACGGTGCGCCCGCGCGTTCTCGCCGGGCTTGACGTATTGGAAGGAAATTTGGATCGTGTGCGTGGCAAAGGCACGTTGCTGGTTGAGACCCGGGTTAACCAAACGCACCACGCGCCGCTCGCTATCTTCGAGGCTGATCACTTCGCCCGCGCGCACCAAACTCTCGTGCACGTCCGCCCACTTCCAAAGACAAGGCTCGACGGCAGTCATCGGCTGCGGCGGCAGTCCTTCCATGCCGAGACGCCAATAACCCGAAAGATTTTTCCCCGCCATGTCGCGGTCGAGGAGCGCTACGCTATCGCTTCGAGTCGCCCGCTTCATGATCGATCACCTCCGCATGCTTTATCTCGCTCTGCATAGCGCTTTGCCAAGATGCCTGTCAATAACTTGGGTCGATTGACAGGTTGGGTAGCGAATACTTATAAGACAACTTGCAGGGTATAGCCGTATCGTTAGACCATAACCGCATTACATCTTCGTTTGTACCGCAAGATAATCTTGGGGAGGTTCAATGAAGCGAACGACGTTGCTTCTCTTTGCCGCGTTTTTCTTTCATGTCTCTTTTGCCCGGACCTTGGTGATCGGCGCCGCCGAAAAAGCCTCCTGGCAACTGGACTGGGAGAAAACGGTCCAGGCTGCCAAGCAAGAGGCACAGATCTCGATTTACGCCGCGCTGGGGCCGTACGATCCGCAGATCTTCGTCGAGTTTCAGAAAGAGTATCCGGATATCAAAGTGACAATCACGCACGGTAGCAGTAATCGGATCTCACCTCGACTTTTTGCCGAGCGGCGCGCGGGTAAATATCTCGCCGACATCTATTTGGGAGGACCCACTTCGTTATACAGCTTTTATAAGAATGATCTCTTTGATCCCCTCGGTCCGGTTTTGGTCCTACCGGAAGTGGTAAATACTTCGCTGTGGTGGGAAGGAAAACACCTCTATATCGACCCCGAGCGCAAATACATTTTTATCAACGAAGGAAGCGTCTCGGGGTTGACCATCACTTACAATACGCAGCTGGCCAAGGCCAGTGAGTTCAAGTCCCTTTGGGATCTCTTTCAGCCAAAATGGAAAGGGAAAATTGTCAGCCTAGATGCGCGCGATCCGGGTTTTGGCGCAAGCGAACTGCGCTATGTCTATTATCATCCAGAGTTGGGTCCGCAGTTTATCCGGCGGCTCTTCGGCGAAATGGACATCGTGCTCAGCCGAGAGCACAAGCAAGCCATTGACTGGGTGGGCGCCGGCAAACTGTCTCTCTGCGTGTTTTGCCGGGACGGTTTCGCATCCGACGCCAAAGCCCAGGGACTTCCCGTCGATTACATCAACCACAACGACTTGAAGGAAATGCCGCGCCTGAGAGGAAGCGCCAGCGCGATCACCTTGGTCAACAAAGCGCCGCATCCCAATGCCGCCAAAGTATTTATAAATTGGTTTCTGTCGCGTCGCGGCCAAATCGTCTATCAGGAGAGCCACGGCGACCGTGATTCGCTCCGAATCGACATACCCAAGGAAAAGGTCCCCGCCGCGCAGCGGCGCGTGGCCGGCAGAAAATACTTTTTTGTCGAGACTCCGGAATTCATGGACGTGAAGCCCGCGATGAAAATTGTCGAGGACGCGCTCGGCGGAAAAGGACGCTAACCCGGATTATTGATGATCAGAGGAAAAACGATGAATTGGGTTCAAGACGCTCAAGCTGTTCAAGCCATTCAATACGCTTGGAACCAAGGAACTTTTGGAACGACTGGAACCAATGAGTTTCATTTCTGCGGCAGCACTTCTTTCACGAGTTTAAAGATCGGCGTCAGGTCCTGGTATTCGGGCTTGGCGAGATCGAAGTATTTTTTCCCTTCATCCAAACGGTTGTAGGCGTCGACATCGTCTTTGGGAATGTCGATGCGGCGGGAGTTGTGCGCGTCGGGACGACCGTATTTTTGCAGCGCGGTTTGGCCTTCGCGCGAGAGAAACCAGTTGACGAACAGTTTCGCCGCGTTGGGATGCGGCGCTCGATTGGCGATGCCCAGAGTACCGCCGGCCGCGCTGGAGCTGCCCCCTTCCTTCCAGTCTTCCGTGTCGAGATAACCGATGGGTAGTTTTTGCTGAACCGCCTTTCCCACTTCGCTGCCGGCGTTGCAGCGAATGCAAAGCGGCAACTTACCGGCAGCCAACCAATCGGTCATCTGGCGAGCGTCGCGGCTAATGGTGACTTGCATTTCGCCGTAAAGTTTTTTGAGAAATGGCGGGCCCAGTTCCGGGTGAAAATAGAAGAACTGCAGCGCCGCGCCCATACCAAAACTGGTCGGATCGAGCGATGCCATCTTGCCTTTCCACTTCGGTTGCAAGAGATCCCAGTAGGATTTGAACTCTGTCGGATTCACTTGCTTTACGTTGTAGATAATTTGCCCGGATTGAGAATTGGCGACGAATGCGAAGATATAGCGCTTCTCCGGATCGATGTAGCGGTGCTCACCCTGGTACCATTTCGTCAGATCCAAAACTTCGGGGAGAATGAGCGCGGGTTTGATTGGATCCAGAGCGTTCGCCTTGTAGAGCGCGTCATGAAGGGTGTTCGCGCCCGAGCCAACGATGTCGAGAAGATACTTTTCACCACGCCGCTCCGCCAGAATCCTTGCCGAAAGCTGATTGCCAGACCCAACAAACGTGGCAACTTTTATCTTGGGGTATTTCTTTCTAAATTCCTCGATCACGCGATCGTATTCATAGCAGCAACCGTAGAGCGTTAATTGCCCCTCGCTCTCCGCTGCGCGCAGGGTTTTGTCCCATTCCGCTTGCCAGCTCGTCTGCGCGAAAACGAAGGCAGGAAATAACGCGCCAATCACGACGAGAGCGGTTGAGAAAGGTGTCAGGCTTCTCTGCCGAATCGAGAAGCCACATAATCCCACTACGAGGGTAACAGAGTGCACGAAGTTTAGAAGCGCCCCCAGCTCTGTCCTCCCCCGCGTTGCGGGGGAGGATGAAGGAGGGGGTTGCGGCTTAGCCGCTGTAGGTTCTTGCCAATTGTGTTGCACCCGTGATGCAAACACGTTTTTCAGAATCCCGGCTTACTTCTTGGCATACCCTTGTTCGCTCCAATGTTCGCCAAGAGCTGACGCCATTTGTTTTCGACCATTTTTCGTTCTTCGGCGCTGAACACATTTGTCTTGGGAAACTGGCCGCGCCAGGCAAACGGCTTACACGCGTTGATGAGCATGCGGCCCACCGTGAGATCGCCCGCCTCGCGTTTTTCCGGCGATACACGCGGGTCGAGATCCGCGGTCCAGGCGTCGCGGATGATGTCGACCGAAGTCGCCGGATCGACGCGCGTGCACATCGCCCACAGAACTTCTTCTTGATTGGTCGGATCAATGTCGTCGTCGA
>DASXSW010000073.1:0-5324 GCA_036505755.1 Binatia bacterium
GGACGGAAGCATTCTTAAAAAATTGACCGCGATAGGCTATCGCGTGTCGGTCCTGCCGAAATCGCGGTTTCCCGCGCTGCCCGCGGACGTGCCGACGGTGGATTTCAGCGGCTGGCCCATGGTGGTCAACGCCGCAATGCCGGACGATGTCGCTTACTCTCTTTGCGAAGCGATCGACAGGCGCAAAGCGGTCATGCCGACCGACAACTTTAAGCCGCTGGATATGGCGCAACTTTGCGCCAACGATCTGGAAGCGCCATTTGACGTGCCGCTCCATCCGGGCGCGAAGCGGTTCTATCTGGAAAAGGGTTATCTCAAATCGGGCGTGTAAACAGGACTCGCGCGCGTTCTATACAATTCGGTGGCATAAAACGCATTGTTCAAGAGCTGGCTTACGCCTGTTCAAGGTTCAATGTTCGGTTCAAAGTCAGACTCGAACGGAAACTTGGAACACAGAAAACAATGCCACGCGCCAACATCCAACAACTGCGGCCCGTTCCAAACGTTCCACCGCTGCGCTCCGTTCAAGACGTTTGAGAAGATGACAGAGCATGAACTTCCAAGTCTTTCGAGATGAGCGATCGGCACCGTCTCCGCCATAAGCCATGAGAACCCGCCTCAGCAAATTCCGGGTAGTGGTTCATTTTCAATCCGCCACGACTCTTAAAATTGAGAAAGATTCCTCGCTTTGCTCGGAATGACAACTACATAAGCCATGTGTCATCTCGAACAAAGTGAGAGATCTTTCCCAAACTGAACCACTACCCGTTTTTGGGTCGGCTTTTATTATTGCTGGCATTTTGTTAACGTTGATGGACTAAACGTCAAGGACTTCAACGTATATGGATTCACGCTCGCAAGTGGTGATCGTTCATAGCTCCGATCTTCACTTAGGCACCGATGACAGTTTCAGCGACAAAGACCGCCTCGACGTGCTTCCCAAGGTTTTGACCGCGGCTTTGGAAGTCAATGCCGATGTGGTCGTGCTTGCCGGCGATTCCTTTGACAATCATCGCCAGCCCATCGAGCTTCTCGAGCGGGCGGCGCAAATGCTGCGCGATTACCGAAAACCAGTGGTCATTTTGCCGGGCAATCACGACCCGCTTACTCCCGACTCGGTGTATCGTCGAGCCGGTCTCGGCGTGATCCCCAATGTCAGCATACTTGGTTTGAATGTCGAACAAGCGGTGCTGTTCGCCGAATTCGACATGGAAATTTGGGGTCACGCTCATTTGGACTATACCGATATGTCACCGCTGGCCAACCCGAGGCCACGCACCACTCGCTGGCAACTCGCCGCGGCGCACGGCCACTACGTCGACGAAGTCCGCGATCCGAACCGATTGATCGGCTCCTGGCTGATCCATCGCGAAGAGTTGAATGCCACCCAGGCGGATTACGTCGCGCTCGGCCACTGGAACCAATCGACGCGAGTCGGCGATGGCGAGGTCGCAGCCTATTATTCCGGTTCGCCGGAATACACCGGCACCGTCAACGTGATTAAGCTGTGCAACAACGGTGCGGTTGAAGTCATTCAAGCACCCATAAACGGACACCGGAGATGACCGTTCAAAGTTCAAAGTCAGAAGGGAATTAAACATTGAACTTTGAACATTGAACCTTGAACTGCCGTGAAGCATCACGCCGGCATGAGCAAGCGTGCCTCGTCGGCGTCGACCACCGGATTTTTCGGCCGTTTCTTCTCGAGAACCCGAATCACTTCGTCCGCCGCGCCCCACTCGCCACGCTTCGAGGCTTCCAATGTCATGGCGCCGACGTGCGGCGTCCAAAGCACGTTGTCAAGCTGGATCAGTGGATGATCTTTTGACGGCGGCTCATTGGCAATGACATCCAAGGCGGCGCCGGCGATCTTTCGTTCGCGCAAGACCGCGCATAATGCGTCCTCATCGACAATGCCGCCGCGTGCGGCATTAATCAAAAACGCGGACGGTTTCATCAGCGCTAATCCGCTGGCGCCGATCATTCCCTTGGTTTCGCGATTGAGCGGACAGTGAATCGTTACGAAGTCGGATTCGGCGAGCAGCTCCTCTAGTGCGACCCATTTGCCACCGAGCGCCGTGACGTGAGACTCCGGAATGTACGGATCGTAGACGAGAAAATCCATCTCGAACGCCCGCACGCGAAGCGCCATGCGCGCGCCGATATTCCCCATGCCGACGATGCCGATGGTCTTGCCGGCGAGCTCCGTGCCGATGAATTTGAGATAATCGCTCCAGCGATTTTCTTTCACCGCGCGATGAGCCTCATGGGTGTGGCGCACCAATGCAATCAGCTGCCCGCAGACCAACTCTGCCACTGAAACGGAATTGCTGCCGGGCTGATTGGTCACCCATATCCTGAATTCTTTGGCGGCCTCGAGATCGACTCGCGATGGATCGACGCCAACTCCGGTGCGCGCGATAATCTTAAGACGGCCGGCGCTTCGTTCCATCTGGTCACGGGCAATTTTCCCCTTCCTGCTGATGACCGCGTCCACCCGCGCCGCTTCCAACTCCCAGCGTTCCGGCTCGACCCAGGGATTGATCACGACCAGTTCGACCCGCTCGCGCAACCATCTCAACACGTCTGGTTGAAACTCTTCGACCAAGACCCGGCCCAGTGACATAAGTCGCCTCCCCTTCAACTGGCGGTTAGTGTATCCGCAATCAACTATAATAGAACGGATTATGCAATTCTGCCGAGGCGTTGTCCTTGACGACAACAGCGCTTACCTCTATATGCATGCTAATCGACTGTGGGACGTCCCAAAAGGTTCTTTAAAATGAACTGTATCAGCCGGAGAGGTGCGCGGCGGTGAATGTCGTGGGGACACGCCGATGAAAATATTTGTCTTCTTGCTCTTATCTGTCCTATTGCCGATAAAAGCTTCGGCCGAGCGGGTCAGAACCGCCATTCCCCGCGCGACGGTGAACTACCTCAGCCTGCCGGTCGCAGAGGTGAAAGGCTATTTTCGCGACCAGGGGTTGGAAAACGAAACCATCGTCATTCCCGGCACCACGGCAATCGCGGCGATCGTAAGCGGCGATGTCGACTACAGCGGCGCCGGCGGCAGCGGCATGCGGGCAGCTTTGCGCGGCGCGCCGATCAAGGCCGTCATGTTTCAGACCGAAAAGGTGACTTGGTACTTATTGGCGGCCGCGGACATTCAAAAAATTTCTGATCTCAAGGGAAAGCGTATCGCCGTCGGGACCGTTGGCGATACCCAGGACACCTTGATCACCATGCTGGTCGAGCGTGAAGGAGTTTCGGGTCGCGACATTACCCGCATAGCGATGCCCTCCCGCAACACGACAAACACAATCCTATCGCTCAAGACCGGAGCGTTCAGCGCGGCGGTGGTCAATGCTGATGAATCTCTGCTCGGCGAAAGAGAAGGGTTGCGAACCCTGGCGTTTGTCGGCGATCTGTTTCCGTATCCCTTCCAAGGATTCGTGGCGCCGGATAAGTCGATCGCCGAACGCCCGAACGATATAAAGCGCTGGCTTAGAGCGATGGCCCGGGCTTTGATGTTCATCCGCGAGCGGCCAGAAGAAGCGGCCGATATCGCGATGAAGAAAATCCCGATGGGAAATGTCACCCGACCGATGGTCATCGAGGGCATCCGCCGCTTCGCCAAGGCGATTCCGGACGGCGTGCCGGGGCTGCCTTCCGTCCAGGGGATCAAGAACCTAATGGAGTTCGACGTCAAAGCACCGCTCAAAATTAAGGAAGACGTGTCGCCGGAAAAAGTGATGAGCCTCAAGCTGATGCGCGAGGTCAAGGAAGAGCTCGAAGGCAAGCGATAAGGGTGTTAAATCCTGCCGAGAAGGAAAGGATACATTGTCATGATGCGACGCTTTATCGTAACAATCGCGTTCCTGAGCGCGTTGATCCCGGCACTGGAGTCGCAAGCTGCAAAAATTTCCGTGCTGATCGATTTCGATCCAAAGAGCGCGGATCAGACGGTCGTTGTCGAGAGTATTGCGGTCGACCACAAAGATCGGCTCTACGCCTGCGACCGGATTTCCGGAAACGTCTGGCGTATCGACCCCAAAAATCCGAAACTGATCGTCGTCGGCCGCGTCCAAGAACGCGATGTCGGCGGTAAGAAAGTTCGCGCCAACGTATCCGGCATCGTCTTTAACGCCGCGGGCGATCTCTATCTTACCGCCGGTGGGTTCAATGAAGTGCTGCGCATCCGCGGTCGTAATCTCGATCCCGACGAACCGGGTCTGGCGCAAACTTTCGCGACCGAAACCGACGGCGCCAACGGCATCGCCTTCGACAAAAACGGTAGTCTCTATGTCAGCGGCGGCAGAAACGGGAGAATCTACCGCACGGGACCGGAAGGCGGCAGAGCCCAGGTTCTCACGCAAATCCCACTGCACACGCGAGTGCTTCCTGACGGCAAAACCGAGCAAGCGCTCACCGCCAATGGCATTGTTTTTGACAAACAAGGAACCACTCTTTACGTCGCCGACACCGCGCGCGGCGCTATCTGGAGAATCGTTATCAGTGCTGACGGCAAAGCGGGACAACCAGCGCTATTGACACAAAGCGTGTTACTCGAAGGCGCGGACGGCCCGGCGTTCGATCCTCAGGGAAATCTTTGGGTGGCGGCGAACGAACGTAACGCCGTCGTTCTCGTGCAGCCGGATGGTCGAGTCTTCGACGTCCAAAAAAATGACAGCAAAGGACCGCTCGAATTTCCCACATCAGTGGTCTTTGTCGGCGCCACGGCCTACGTCAGCAACTTCGATACTCCGCGGCGCGATAACTTGGCGGCGGACGGCAAGACTTCGCTCGACGGGATCGGGGCCTCGATTATAAAAATCGAACCCTAAACGACGGCCTGGCATGTTACAGACTATCTTTGGCGGCAAAGTATTCGTCCTATTCGTCCTATCGGTTCTATTCTTTCACTCTTTTGCCGCCCACGCCCAAGAAAAGAAAAATCTCCGCATCGTCTTTGTCAGCCTCTCTTGGAACAACCAACTGCCGTTTCGCGTCGCTATCGCCAAAGGCTTCTTCAAAGACCAGGGATTAACCCTCGAACCGATCTTTGTCCGCGGCGGACCGATAGCCATTACCGCATTGATCTCGGGAAACGTCGACTTCGCCAGCATCGGCGGCGCCCAGGCGGCGATCCGCAGCAACGCCCGCGGCCTCGATCTGCAGATCATCGCCTCGCTGTCTAACTACACCAACTACACACTTCTCGGCAGCAAAGAAACCAAGAGCGTCGAGGACCTGCGCGGTAAGATCGTCGGTGTTACCGGTGCGGGCGCTTTCTCCGATTTCGCCATCCGCATCTACCTCAAGCG
>DASXSW010000074.1:0-5420 GCA_036505755.1 Binatia bacterium
AAGGGTAAAAAGAAATGATTTTTTAACTTGGGGGGCTTTCAAAAGCACGGTTTAACCACCGCTCGCGCCGACGTAGAGGCCCGGTGATGAATGATTCCATTTTCTAATAGCGGCTCAGCGGCATCTCGTTAAACCGAACAGACCACGATGATCTCCACACGCGATCTCAGCGAACTTCCAGACATCCCTGCTTTCCGACGACTGACTCGGGCGTTGGCGATGTTGGATGCGATCCTCTCGCCCGAATGGGAGTACAGGTATTACTCTTTTGACTCTCACTGGGCCGAGGGCGAAATGATGGCCTCGATGCGGAACGGGTCTGGAGATCACTGGTTTGCACTTCTCAGTTCCGCTGGCGTCGCTCTCCACGGCCTCGCGCACGAGTATCCGACGTTTCGGCACGATTCGCCGTGGCCAGGCATTTTCGATTCTCTGCCGAGCGAATTTCACGCGAACTTCCTGAGCGAGCCGGCCTTCGACACCACGAACAGTACATTCTGTATTTGGAGGCGAACGTCGGATGACCGGTGGTCCTCTGGCGCCGTCCAACTTCCGCCCGGGGATGATTCCGACGGATCTGCCTGGCTGCTGTCGATACTTGCGGGAGAGCCGCGGCAGTATGTGCAGTTTGCCGCTGACTACTACGAACGTGAAATCGATGTCTCGAATGTCGCATTGGTCTATCGACATGTTCCGCTCACGCAAGATTTGGTGAAGCGACTGAACCCCGACGTCGACCTCGAGGCATTGATGGAAGACATAAGCGAGATCGGGTACCCCGAGACCACCTAACCAAGGAGTTGCAGGCGAACGAACACCTTCCCTTGCCTCGCTCGGTCGGCTGCTTGCCGCTGAAGGTTAGTTCGTCAGTGGAGATTACGCTTATCTGGCTCTTCGAGTAACGGGCGACTCCTACGGCTCGGTCGTCGACGGCTACGACATAGATCTCACCACGGTCTCGGACGTTGCCCCGTTCGAAGAGCTCGTCCGTTTACACAGTGCCCCCTTAAAGGCGATTTCGGCGAGACTGTACTCCGCGATTATGTATGATCCGATAGGAGTGCCGGTGGCAGTGGTGCAACCAGATGGCACCTATGCACGGCGTGAGCAGAGTGAAGCTTACGGGCATGAATTTGCTAGCGAAAGTGACGAGCTAAAGGCGGGATTGAAATGCTGAAACTGCGGGTAGCGTAGTCCGACCGCATGGCTCCCCTGGTTTGCGCAAAGACCCAATGTTTCGAGCGCACGCAATCTGATGAACCGCCGCACAATCAAGCTGCTTGATCGCGGTGCGATTCGCTAACGGAGTCATGCAGCCTTATTTTTTCCGTATCAAGACCGACTCGCCGGGCATCAAGATAACACTCATAGCAAACAATCATGTCTAGCCTCATGACGCCAAATTCCCGGTTCGTGACTCTGTAGGCGCTGCCCATCGTGAACCTGTTGCAACGCTGGCAGTGATGCTCCATATGGCAGTACAAAGGCAAGAAATATGCCGTAACGCAGCGCGCCCTACCTTTCCCCGAAAAGTGCTTGTTTGACCGAAACTTTAGCGCGCCACGAAACATTCGGGATTCCCAACTTTGAAGGAATTTAACTACACTAGGAAGTGAAAATAGCGGTGAAGAACCGACAGACTACTTTCCAAATTCCGTCCGCCGGCGACTATGTCGACACGACCTTAATCGACGAAGCTCTTAAGCTCGCGGGAAAATCATAAAACCAAGCAAATTGAATAATGAAACAGAATCCGAAAGGCTTTTACTCATGAAATTTGCCTTCAAAATTTTGCTCACGTCAGCCCGTTGCATGACTTAATACGCCCATCCTCCAGGCCCAAAACATCCGTGAATGCAGATTTAAGCGCGCGGCGCGAAGCATCCGTGCACTAGCCCCGTTCCAATCGTTCAATCGCTGCGCTCCGTTCAAAACGTTTAAGGCTTGGGACGGGCATTAGTCACGAAATCAGCCCAAGAGCTAGTCCAGGCCAAGCAATCGGGCGGCGTTTCCTCCCAGGATAAGCTCCTTTTGCCGATTTGAGATATCCGTTCTCTCTCTTATTCGTGCGATAGTGTGGGGAAATTCGGAGTCGTGGTGAGGGTAGTCACTGGCAAGACAAACCCTTTCCTCGCCTAGTTCCGAAATAGCCATCGGCAGTAATTTTTCGTCGACTTCGCAAGTCACGTAGCAGTTTCGCTTGATGTATTCCGACGGCGGCATCTTGAGGTGGCTCGCTTCCCCGTCTTTGACCCATTCGTAATCGTCATCCATGCGGTGCATCCAGTAGACGACCCATTCCGCACTGCACTCGAAAAAGGCAACTCTGAGCTTGGGGAATTTTTCAAAGATTCCCCCGCAGACGAGACCCACCAGAGCCGCCGTGCAATTCAAGGGTCTCCCCAAGATATGCATCGCGAAGAAGCTATTAAACTTTTCAGTCAAGTCGCCGTAGGTGTTGGGATGGCAGAACAGCGGCACGTTCAATTCCTGCGCCGCCTCATAGTAGGGATAGAAAACCGGGTCGTCGAGAGTGCGCGCTCCCAGGTAAGAGATGAGATGAGCGGCTTTGAAGCCCAGCTCCTTTACGCAGCGCCTGAGCTCGTTCGCCATTTCATCGGGACAACCTGCGGGCGCCATGGCGGCGGGCCAGAAATGATCCCTATAATCTTTTGTAAAGTTTGCCACCCAATTGTTGTATGCCCGGCACAACGCAACGCCGAGGCCGCCGACGTTGCTCGTGGGAATCGTAATATTGGTCGGAAACAGGATTTGTCTGTCGATCTTCTCCAAGGTCTTGTCTTTGAGACGTCTTTCGAGATCCCAACCGCCCCTTTGTCGCTCAGAATATTCGCCGCCGCGCCAATTTTTGTCGGGATCGCTCATGTAGCGGTGATCGAAAACGGCCATCGCTTTTCTCGGCCTGGGGTCGATGCTGTGGTTGAAGTTGGACTGCTGGTATTTCCCGTTGCCAACTCGGGTGGGCGTGAATTGAGCGTATGGGCCGTCGAGCCGGTAAATTTCATCGAGAAAGTACTGCTCGCGCAGATGTGAATCCAGGTCTATAATCATCAGTGTTCTCCTTTGTTCAATTATTGACTCTTCATGATCTCTTTAATTAATTTTTCAGCCGTGGGTTCCAGGCGATGGGCGTCATCCGGCAACGTGACCACGACCTTCACCCCTTTCTCCTGAAGATTCGATAGTTCCTCATAGCGCGCGCTGGCTCCCTTGCGCGTGGGTAGTCTACCCGAATCGGCAACAATCTTTGCACCCGCATCACTCAATACGAAATCAACGAAGAGCGCCGCGGCGTGAGGATGAGGCGCAGGCTTCGCGATGCCGATGTGGCTTCCGGTAGAACCTGGCGCCGGATCGGCGAACACCATGTCGATAGGGCAACCTTTTTCTCGCTTGGCCTGCATCACTTGATAGGCGTGGAGCTCGACGCCGACCTTGAACTCGCCGGCGCAGAGAAGCTGTGTTTGAAGGGTGTGGCCTTTGCGCGGCATCATTCCGTTTCGGAGCAGAGCTCTGATATATTCCCGCGTCTTCACCTCTCCCCACGTGATAAGCCACGCCATGACGGCGCGGTGCGGATCGGTGTCGATCGAAAGTTCCCCCTTGAATCTCGGGTGAAGAAGGTCCGCGTAACCACGAGGCGCCTCTTCAGGTTTAACCATTTTGCTGTTGTATCCCATCGCAAGAATGCTCACGTGGGAAGAAGTCCAGTAGCCTTCTTTGTCCTTGACGCGGTCGCCGTAATATATCCGCTCCGGCGAATTGTAACGCGCCCAAACTCCTTCTTTTTCAGTCTGCAGGACGCCTTCGAACGGAACCCCGATCACATCGGTATCGAGTTTCCGGGTCCGATTTTCCAGCACAATCCTTGTCACTCCCCGCAGGCCCGGCGCTCTCCACGATTCCACTTTGATGAACGGGTATCTAGCCGCAAATGCTCCGTGGAGAACTTTGATGCTCTCCACGCTTTCGTTTGACGCGAATTTTATTACCCCTTCCTTTCGAGCCCCCTCCTCTAATGTTTTTTGTCTTTCTGCGGGCGCCAGTTTGTTGACTTCGGCTAAGACTTGTTCTGGCGGGTTCGCCAAGGAACATTCTGCCGTCGAGAACAAAAACAAGAAGGCCAGTACACCGAGCAAGGATGTTCTGCCTGGCATGTCACTTTCTCCTATGAGGAACGGTGGCTTGGAGTCTACAGCTTCCGTTGAGCCAACTTATTTTAGTCATGGGTCGCACGTCAAGGTCACCTGTGTGTCAGGTCGTGCGATACGACAATTGGTTTATACAAGCCTGTGCCCGATCTCTTCGCTTGGAGTTTCCCAGCGCTGGTTCCAGCGGTTCCATCGCTTCGCTACGTTCAAGTCATTTAAAGCTGGAGCTGGTTCAAAGGTTCAAGGTTTAAACGTTCAAGGGAAGAGCAAGTCGGTCGGGACTTGCGCGTTTTGAGAATCATCAAAACGTCGAGAGCACATTGACGGTCCGTCGGCGGGAACCCGCTTCAGTAACCCGCCTTTTTAGCTAGGATTCGTGCCTGCGATAATTCCTTTCAAGACGGTCCCCTATTAGACAGTAATCCCTCTCCGGTCAGTGTAGAGTTTGAGCAATTCTAGGCGTGGGGTTTCACTTCTGAGGTTACTCGAAATTTTTTAAGTAAGCCTGGCTTAACCCTCCTAATCTGTCCGACCAAAGGTTGACATGCGAAAATTAATGGTGCTCTTCGCGCTCATGATCGCTCTCGGTCAATGGGGTTGCCAATTCGTTGGAGGAGCGGCGTCAGGGAACCGTACACCCGTGTCACGCTACAACTCTAACTCCCATTACCAGATGAACCAGCTGGAGGAGGATTATCGAGACCAAAGAGTATCTCGTAGAGACTACGAGATCCGCAAGGGACAGATAGAGATAGGATTTATCCTTTACTAGGCGAAGCCTTTGATGACGGTTGGTTCAACTTCACTGGGTGAAATCTCTCAACCAAAGGCTCTCTAAACCCAGCTTGCGTGTTGATCACAGGATTGTCACAAACTACTGTGGGCCCGTTCAATGCCTTGCGGCGCTTCAAGAGCCTGCGCTGAGTATGTCGAAGGGTTCAATAGTTCAAAAGTTCAAGGGAAGATAAACCTGAGGGAAACTTCCACGTTTTGGGAATTATCAAAATGTCGGGTGGACTCTGGTGCTTGGCATAACAATCTTATGCACTACCGGTGCCTGATGGATGCGGCGTTACGAGCAACCAAAGGGGAAAGCGCTTGGCTTTCCCCCTAGGTTGCTGTTTGACGGTTTGCGATGAATCAGTTCAGGCTTATAGCGATCTGCCTTGGCTTGGCCTCATCGGCTTTGGGAACTTGTACTTCAAGTATTCCGTCCCGATAGGTCGCTTTGATGCCATCGTGTTTCAC
>DASXSW010000075.1:0-5872 GCA_036505755.1 Binatia bacterium
GCGACAGCAGTGCATTGCAGGACCTATCGGAAGAGCGTGAAGAGCGCCGCTTCCGGCCAGGCGAGATGCATCAGCTGGTCGAACAACGCCCAGACGAATAAAAACGTTAGCCCGGCGACAACTGCCGCGCTGAACTTGCCCGCGTTAGCTTCGGCGATCAGGTAGGAGAATATAAAAACCGGGATGGCTATCAGAAATCCCAAAAACCAGATGCCGATGGCAAAAGTCAGAATCCAGTATGCGGTCCTGACTGTATGTCGAAACATTTCCTCTGGGGGAATGCTGCGATCAACCGGAATATCGAGGACTCCGGCATAGCGCGTTGCTTCCCCTTGCTCAACATTCGTGCCGGCGCTCCGCCAATCGGTGAGAAGCTGACGCACGGCAAGCGCCAAAGCGGGTATTCCGATCGCCCACGGGAAGAGTCGCGTATCCCAGTCCAAGCGAGCCGCGGTCCCGACCAATACGGCAATGATTGCGGCAAAAAAAAGCGCGAGCCAAAACGACGGATCGAGCTTATTGCCGGATTTTTCGCTCATGCTCTTGCCTTGCCTTGAGTATGGCGCCTGACAGCGTGAACAATTGTCCAGACGGTCAAGCCGAACAGTAGAATGACGATAGGTCGCGTGAGCCAGGAGATCCCGTAGAGCTTGGTGGTCAGAAAAAAATAGGTCTCGGCGAGGCGCTGGAGAACCATCCCCACGATCAAGGGGGGTCTAGGCCAACCAAAGCTTTTCATGCAAACGCCGATGACAGAGAATCCGAGCAGCGCGACAAGGTCACCCCAATCCGCGGTTGACTGATAAGCGGCGAGAAAAATTAGTACGACGAGCACTGGGAACAAGTAGTGCACCGGTAGCTTTGTGATCCCCGCCAACTGCTTGGTAAAAGCAAAGCAGAGACCCGTTGCCATCAGGTTGGCCAAAACCAGGCTCCAGACTATGACTAAGGTCAGATGGAGATGGTCGGTGAGCATCTTTGGACCTGGCGTCAGCCCCAGTAGCAGCATCGCAGCCAAAACCAGCGACATCGTGGCGCTGCCGGGTATGCCGAAAGCCAACGTAAGGCACCAATCTCCCGCATCGCTTGCGTTATTGGCCGCCTCGGGAGCGATTACGCCTCTAACGTCGCCCTTACCAAAGTTATCCTTATCCTTACCGGACTGAACCGCATGGCCATAAGCCAGCCAGATCGCCGAGCCGCTCCCTATGCCAGGCAAAATCCCGATCCAACTGCCGATAAAGCTGGAGCGAACTAGCAACCACCAGTGCGCAGCGACGTCTTTGACTCCTTGCCATTTGGTCGAGATGCTCGTTATCGGCCCGCCGTGGGCGATGATTGTTCCCTTTCCACCGAGCGTCATATCGATCAGCTCAGGTATTGCGAACACGCCGAGCGCGATGGGAATGAGCGGAATGCCATCCGAAAGATAAAGCTGGTCGAACGTCCATCTTTGCACGCCGGTTTGAGGAGCGTCGCCAATCATACCGATCAGTAGCCCCAGCGCTCCCGCGATTAAACCCTTGACCGGAGCGCCGCCGGTAAGGAGAGCGATCATCACAATGGCTAGAATCGCGGTCATGAAGAATTCAGGATTGCCGAATGTCAGGATCAAGGGGCGAATCATGGGAATGGTTGCCAGAACAGTGAAGGCACCGATTAGACCGCCGATACCGGAGGAAAGGAAAGACGCGCCCATGGCGCGCTCGGCTTCGCCCTTTTTAGCCATCGGAAAGCCATCCATCACAGTTGCGGTCGCCGAGGTGGAGCCGGGAATTCCAAATAGGATCGCCGGAATGGTGTCAGCGGTATTGCCGATGGCGTGAATGCCGACGATCAACACCAGAGCGCTCGCGGGATCCATCTTGACTATGAAGGGAAGGAGAATCGCTAGCGTAGTCCGTCCACCAATCCCTGGAACGAATCCGATCACACTCCCTAATAGGACGCCGCCAAACAGCCACGCCAGGCGGCTTAAGGTAAAAATTTCTCCCGTCGCGGTGACAACGGCATCGAACATTGGATGCGTCCTCTAGGTTTGTTGAATACGCAGAACTCCGTCGAGCGGCGGTTCGTCGTATTCAACGGCACGAAAGCTCGCTATTGCAATATTTTTCGAAAAAAGCCCATTGCCACTTCATTGTGGACGAGCTCGTCTACTTTCTTGTTCAGCTCTTCGCCCCGTATGAGCTCGTCATTCCAACCCAATTTATCCACGTCTTGTTGAAAGTCTTTGTCTTTAAACATGGCCGCAAATGCATCGCGCAGGATTTTCACCTGTTCGGGAGGGACCCCCGGCGGCATGGCGAACGTCCGACCTTGCACGGAGTACATAGCTTCTAACAGAGGTTTTTTGTCCGCTGGGGCGATCTCTTCGAGGGTCGGCACGTTCGGCAGGCGGGAATCGCGCTGGGGAGACGTGACAACTAAAACCTTGATAAAGTTTTTTTCCAGCCAGTTGCTCCTGGTGGCAAAGAGAGATCCACGCGCGTGCGCGCGGCCGTCGAGGGCGCCCCGTTCTATATCCAGCAATATCTCCGCAGTTCCGGGATATCCGTAAACGACATCGACGTCGATGCCCAGGATCGCCTCCATGGCCATGGGTACAACATTGGAATTGTGTTCCTTCGCCTGCGCGCCGAACTTGGGCTTCTTGCCCTCCTTGTTGGCTTTCTTGATCGCTTCAATACTGCCAAACGGTGTCTCGCTTCTGACGTAGACGAAGTTGCCTTCCGAGGCTATTTGACCGAGATAAGTGAATTTCTCCAATTGAAACTTGAGGGCTGGATCGCGCAGCGCGGTTCGAAACGTCAAGCCTGTGGCCATGGTGCCTATCGCCGTGCCATCCTTAGGCGCGCGGTTGTAGAGATTGTTGGCTGCAATCAGCCCAGCCGCCCCGGCTACGTTGCTGACGACCAACTTGGGATTGCCAGGGATGTGTTTGCTGAAGTGGCGCGACAGCAACCGCGCCAGGCTATCAGTCCCTCCACCCGGAGAAGAACCCGCGATGATCGTGATGGTTTGCCCCTTGAAAAAGCTTTCCCCCGACTGTGCGCCGGCATACCGAAGCGAAAAAGCCACGGTGATAACGAGCGCAATCACAGAAAAGACCGCATGCCGAAAATTTTTTGATGCCACTTTAACCTCCTTGATGGTCGGCGACTGTCAGTTCCCGTCGCCTCGTTGTTAGTAACCCCACTTTTGTGCGATAGCCGCGACTCTCTCGTATTCTTCCTTCAACTCTTGTCGTTCCATCAGTTCCTTGTAGGCCTCTGCGACCAGGTCCTGGGCGCACACATCTTTGATGGGCGGCACATCATAGTTAAGCTCCCCAAGCTTCTCCTCCTCCGCCAGCATGTCCTCGAATCCCGTTGCCCGCCCGTCGATCGGAAACGGCATCGCCTCCAAATCCACCGGCGCGGCGCTGGAAATCTTGATCTTTCGTTCTTCCGGGTCGGCGCTGTCGTAACGGAGTCTCTTCTCGAGCTAGCGAATATACTCAAAATTCTTCGGCATATCGCGGACAAACCAGTAGGAGCGGATCATGCCTTTAAGAAAGCTCTTTACCAGATCGGGCCGTTCCTCGAGAATTCGGCCCGTAGCGGCGATGATTCGTTCGGGACGTCCATCCGGATATTGATCCGCTGGCTTGACCAAAGCGTTGCAGCCCTCCTTAATCAGCTTTTCCGCGTCCCATGGTTTGCACGGAATGCATTCGACTTTGCCGCTTCTGAGCGCCGGCACATGGACCGGATGGAACATGCCCCTCACCCATTCAATGTCCTTTTCCAAGTCTAACCCGGCCTTGCGCAACTGAATCTGGATCGCCCAGTGGCGGATACTGTTGAAGTCGCTTATGCCCACTCGCTTTCCCTTTAAATCCTTCAACGACTTGATATGCGGCGCGCCGACCCAGACATTGGTGTGTTGGTTTCTCCAGCCCGATATGATGTAGAGATCTGCGCCGCGCGCGCGTTGAAAGAAAACCGTGCGCGACTGAACGTCGAGGGCAATATCCACTGACTGTTCCTTCATCGCTTGGGAGATCCCCATCCTCTCGAGCCCGAAAGGCACCATCGCTTGGCGCAGGATCGTATAGGCCGGCAATCCGTCGTCCGATTTCAAGCCCTCATCGTAAAAAAACCCATCTCATGGGCCGACATCACCGGAATGAGATCAAGCACGTGATAACAGGTCGGAGCAATTCTGAGCTTTCCGTTTAACATTTGGCTTCCGAGCTTTTTTTGACCTAACCTTGTGGCTTCACGGTACGACGCTGCAACTCTGATCGGCGAGCGCGTCGCGCCACGGCCAAAAGCCTCTTTGTTGCTAATGATCTGTTGGGCTATATCAACGCCAAGAAAGGACTGTCAAGTTGAGTCAACGCCTGGTAGTGGTTCAGTTTGGGGAAAGATCTCTCACTTTGTTCGAGATGACACATGACTTATGTAGTTGTCATTCCGAGCAAAGCGAGGAATCTTTCTCGATTTTAAGAGTCATGGTGAATTGAAAATTAACCACTACCCGACGCCTGGTGGTAGGGCAAGCCGCTACGGTCAGGTCTTTACTTTGTTCGTCGATCGAACTTTCTAGCATCGACTGAATCCCTCGCAGATTCCCAGGACACAATACCGATTCATACTTCCGAATATTCGGTATCGGAATCGAGTCAGACCTTTTACTTTTAACACTGGAAATTCAATTTTCCGTTGCATCGAAACAGCTCTGGCAAGATATTCGGTGCGCAAAACGTCCCTTGACGGGAAGTACAAAACACTTCGGCGAGTTTGCGATCGCGAGGCATTCCCCATTAGTGCCGCGTATAAATGATAAACCACTTCGGGTTACCGAATACATCGAACTCTTCCGCTGGATAAAAGCCGGCAGCCGCCATCCACTTTCTGACTTCGTCCTTGCTCAAAAGCATATCCGGATTGTTACGGTGGGGAGTCTTGGGATCATCTCGGTTCATCTCGATCAGCGCGATCCGGCCGGTCGGTTTTATATAACTGGCAAGTGCCTTCAGATAGGCTTGGCGGTTTTCAATGTGATGAAGTACGTCATGAAAAAAAGCTAGATCCACGTCACGGGTCGGCAGCTTGGGGTCGCTGAATTCTCCCTTGACCGTTTGGATATTCGCTATGTTCTCGTTTTTTGCTTTTTGGGCGATGTAGTCCAAAAGCCCCGCATCGATATCAACCGCATAAACTGTCCCGGATGGCCCGACTTCCTTGGCGAAAGGGAGTGAGAAAGCGCCCGTGCCGGCGCCGATGTCCGCCACCTTGTCCCCCGGCTTTAGCTTCAGCAGCGGCAAGACCTTGTCTATCTTGAGCCCGGCTATCCTTTCGGGCCGGTCCAGATTTTGAATCCATTCTTTGGTTTCTCGCGAGCCCAGCTGCGCCCGCGCCTCGGCTACAGCCACCAACAGAACGAGTCCCATAGTGATTTGAAAAAGTGTTCGCGAGTGACAATTCTGATGGAGCATAAAACGACTCCTTCTAAGTTACGCTCCCTGAAGACTGTCGCTTAACAGGAAGTTGCAGCGAGCCCCCTGCGCAATTAACCGGATAGCGGAACTGTGATCGAAAACTATACCACGCCAGCGGCGGCTCTTGAGGAGTTTCCGAATTAAAACATTTCAGGAAAGTAAAACGTTAACACAGCATTCAGTCTCTTATCCGTAACGATGACACTCTTGTTTTTGGGGTCTAGATCGACCCCGCGCACCATCCTCAAAATCCCCTTTGGCCCGCCGATGGTCCAGCGCGGCGGTACATCTCCGTTGTCTTGGGTGCTCCACACTCCGACAAAGCATTCATCGGAGGACATCTCGTTGCTCTCGCTGCTCGATCCCCGTACGCTCACGACGATC
>DASXSW010000076.1:0-2236 GCA_036505755.1 Binatia bacterium
GGCGATCGAATGGCGACGCTCGAAGACCCCTACGGCCATTCATGGTCGTTCGCTACACACATTGAGGATGTCTCTCCCGACGAGATGCGCAAACGCGCTGCGGCGCACCAGACCTAACAGGCATCCCCGCTGGATGTGAGCCGCTTGGAAGCACACGCTTGGGTTCGTGCCCCAGTGGTCCGAAAGCCGTCACGACAGCGCGGTGAGGAGGAACAGCATGGATAAGTGGAAACAACAGCTATCGATCGGCTATTTTGTTGTCGCCTTGCTGATGCTGTTCCTGCTGCAATACTATTTTACCGCACCGAAGGTGGAGACTATCGGCTACAGCGAGTTCAAAGCGTTAGTCAAAAAGCGCCTGGTGACTAACCTGGTGATGAACGAGCAGACGATTCGCGGCGAGGTCAAACCCGAGGGGGTCAAGGAAGTTCTGTCGGCGGAACAACTCAAATCGCGCGGCGAAGACAAAGAGGTTAAGAGCGCTCTGCCGTTTGTTACGGTAAGGATTGAGGATCCTGATCTGGTCAAAGACTTGGAGGCGGCCGGTGTTCCTTTCAGAGGCGAGGTGATTAGCCAGTGGCTGCCAACACTACTCTCCTGGGTGGTGCCGGTCGTGCTGTTTTTCTTGGTATGGAACTTTCTGTTTCGCAAAATGGGCGCAGCTGGCGGCAGCCTGATGCAAATCGGCAAGAGCAAAGCGAAAGTCTACATCGAGAAAAAAACCGGAGTGACATTTGCCGACGTTGAAGGAATAGACGAGGCCGAGGAGGAGTTGGCTGAGGTCGTCGAGTTTTTGCGGACACCACAAAAATATCAGCGGCTCGGCGGTCGCATCCCCAAGGGCGTCTTGCTCATCGGTCCGCCGGGCACGGGAAAGACTTTGTTGGCGCGCGCCGTCGCCGGCGAAGCCGGCGTGCCGTTTTTCAGCATCTCCGGCTCCGATTTCGTCGAGATGTTCGTCGGCGTCGGAGCGGCACGGGTTCGTGATCTGTTTGCTCAAGCGGTGCAGCATGCGCCGAGCATTATATTCATCGACGAGCTCGACGCGCTCGGCAAAGCTCGCGGCATGAATATTCTATCGAGCCATGACGAGCGCGAGCAAACGCTCAATCAATTGCTCGCTGAGATGGACGGATTTGACCCGAATCAGGGCGTCATTATCATGGCCGCCACCAACCGGCCGGAAATTCTCGACGCGGCGCTGCTGCGCCCCGGAAGGTTTGATCGTCAAGTACTGGTCGACCGTCCCGATGTAAAAGGGAGGGAGCGGATTCTCAGGCTTCATGCCAAAAAAATCAAATTGTCGCCGTCGGTCGACTTGGCCCAGATCGCCGCCAAGACTCCGGGATTCGTCGGCGCGGACCTTGCCAACATCATCAATGAAGCGGCTCTTCTGGCAGCGCGGCAAGGCAAGGATGCCGTGGAGACGACGGATTTCGACGAAGCGATCGAGCGTGTCATCGCCGGCCTGCAGAAAAAGAGCCGAGTGATGCATCCGCGCGAGAAAAAAACCGTGGCGTATCATGAAGCCGGCCACGCCCTGGTGGCGGAGCTGGTCCCGGGTACCGACCCGGTGAACAAGATTTCAATCATTCCTCGAGGCGTGGCGGCGTTGGGTTATACGCAGCAACTTCCAACCGAGGACCGCTACCTCATGACCCGCTCCGAGCTCTTGGCGCGCATCTATGTGCTCCTCGGCGGGCGGGTCGCTGAGGAAATGATTTTCGGAGATATTTCCACCGGGGCGCAGAACGACTTGCAAAAGGCCACAGAGATCGCCCGAACCATGGTGACGCAATTCGGCATGAGCGAGAGATTGGGGCTAGTCGCCCTCGAAGGTCCGCGCACCGCGCCGTTTTTGCCCGTGCCGACGCCGGCGCAAAAAGAGTACAGCGACGAGACTGCGCGAATGGTCGATGAAGAGATCAAGAAGCTTTTAAATGACGCCCACGTCAAGGTCCGTGACCTCCTCGGAGTTCATCGCCAGGCGCTCGAGGAGTTAGCCAAATTGCTGTTGGAAAAAGAAGTGGTGGATCGCCCAGAGTTGTTGGCGATCCTCAAAGTCAGAAGCATCGGCTCGTTGAAGGATAAGGACAAAACCCAACGGCGCGAGCAACCGCATATGCGGGATGACCGGCCGACATAAGAGCCGGCAGCGATACCATTCAGGTCTATTGCATCCCAGGTGATTCGAACGCCGCCCCGAGCACTTTGCGTTCCGCGGCCGGTGCAGGTG
>DASXSW010000077.1:0-3132 GCA_036505755.1 Binatia bacterium
GACTTAACGGTGACGGGAATGACTTCGGTGATACCCAGGCACTCGCCGATGTCGATGTAATCCAAGTCACCGACCTCGATGCCATCCACGGCGATGATGTCGCGCGCCACTTTGAACTCTTCTTTGAGTATTCCACCGAGCGACTTGGCGATATCGAGATCCAAAGTGAGATAAAGCGGACATTTCGTGTCGTCTGAATCTTTTAAAATCTCGGCGACGCCTGCCGCGATGCGCTTGACCGATTGATAATCCGGCACGCCGCTCACGCTTAAAGACAAGGCCAAGCCTGCAGTGAACCGCGGCAAATCGAACTTACGCAACGATTGCCTGAGCGATTCACTCACCGAATCACCATCGCGAATGGCTGCTTGAATGACTTTGAGCCCGTGCACCGGCAGCGCCTTTTCGTTGGAAACATAGCTGGTGTTGCCGCTGGCTTGAATGGTGTATTCGCCGGCACCGATGACGGTAGCGCGAATACCTTCGATGGGCTCGCGCAGGATATCCTTCGGCAGTTTCTTCAAATACTCGCGCATGTTCTTACCGAGCACGGGCCCGATGTCACCATAGGCTTTGGGATCGCGGTCATAGACATGCTCGGAAACGCCGCCGGAGAAAACAATATGCTGTATTTGCGTGAAACCGCGATAATTGGTGAACGACGGTGTAACCATTAGCGAAGTAGCCATGGGCGAGTTTGGTCCTTCTTCAATCGTCTCGAAAAGAATCTTCGCCATATAAGCGCCGAAATCTTCCTTCATTTTTTCAGTAATCGTCTGACCGATCTCCACTTTGTAGCCGAGCTCTTTCATCATCGTCCGCCCGGCATCTTCGATGCGCGTGATCTTGTCCTTCTCGTCGAAAGCGATCAGACGCGCCCCGATGTTGATCGCAGCCGTTTGCGTCACGACGCCGTCTTCCACCAGAGAGAATTTCGTCGTGCCGCCACCCATATCGACGTTGAGCACGATTTTGTGCTCGCTCTTCGACAAATCCACCGCGCCGCAACCATACGCCGCAAGAAGCGCTTCGTGATTATGACCCGCCGCGGCGCAGATAAACTTGCCCGAGTATTTGGCGAAGTTCTCGACGATGGGCTGGGCGTTTTCTTTCTTGAGCGCTTCGCCGGTGATGATCACGGCGCCGGTGTCGACATCCTCCGGCGTCAGGCCCGCCTCTTTATAGGCGCTGTGAATAAACTCATTAACCTTGTCGGTATCGATCTTGGTCGCCGACACATAGGGAGTCAGCATGATCGGTGAGCGGTAAAGCACCTCGCGGTTGGTCACTCTGAATTTTCCGGACAGCGACGCGCCCTCGCGCCGCAAGGTGATATGCGAGAAGATCAAGTGCGACGTCGATGAACCGATATCGATGCCCACGCTCTTGAGCGAGAACATCTCGAGCCCTTCGATGTCTGTGACAATCTCCCCTTCTTTGATGATGAAATCGTCCGGATGGTCGTGATCATAAATGTCGTCGTGCATTTTCTACCCTCAGTTCATGATTTTCGTTGTTGCGCATAAACAGGAATCCCCGCGCGTGGCGGGGATTCCATAAGCTCCATTTGGGGAACGGTGGAATTGGGGCGCTTATTGCTTCCCCATCGCCTTCGACCACTCATAGTCCGGATTGGTGTAGCATTCCTCCGGCATAATGCTCTTGATGCCGCGTTTGCCCAGTTCCTCTTCGAACTTTCTACGAATGAATGGATCCTCGTTGGGATACTCGATCTGGTCTTTGGCGCGGTCTTCGACTTTTTCCGCGTGGCCATGGAACTGCATCGGCGGATGCAGCGCCAGATAACGGGCCATGTCACCGCCGGCATTAAAATGTTGGTGGAACCACTTGTTAGGCGGCGTCACCATCGAGCATTCATGCCATGGGCAAACGATCTTCTCTTTGCCTTCTTCCCACATGATCGAATAGCCTTCGCCCGCCGGGATGATGATCGCGCGGCCCGGACCATGGCGGTGTGCCTTTTTGTAGGTCTTCGGCGCAAAGACCGACATATGCGCGGTCAACTCGGAATTCGGGAATTGCATGAACACGCTTTTACCGCCGGCACCCCGTCGTTCGTTGGCGTCGAGCTTGTTCCACGCGCGCATGTCTGGAAAGAAATTTCCGTACCAAAAACCGCGCAAGCCGAGGCCCTCGTCGAAGTCCTTTGCTTGGACGAGTTTGGCTTCTGAGTAAAAGTCCCCTTCAGTGATAGCAGTAGGAGGCTCAAAGGAATTGTTGAAATACATCTCAGGATCCGGCAGTGCGGACATGGCCATCGGCATATAACTGTAATGAAAGAGCCGTACCGGCTTGTCACCCTGCATATTGCTGAAAACATGCCGATGGTGGCGCGGCACCAAAAACATCGAATGCTCTTGCCACTCAAAGCTCTTCTTGGCTTTGTTTTCTGCCCACACAGTCGTGAGGCCTCGACCGGAACATACGTAGACGATTTCATCCAGGGCAAACTTGATCGGAGGCGTTGATTTGCCTGGTGCAATCTCACTTACACGTGCCGAGCTAACACCTTCTTGGCCCAACAGCTGAATGAATGCGGCTTTGCAGCCTCTCTCTTCCCACCACTCCAAATCGATGGTACGTAAATCTTCTATATAATAGCCAGTATGGATCGGAATCCCCTTCGTTTTCATCCACCGATCATAGGTGAATTCCTTGCTCCACATCGTGACGACCGGTTCTTGTTTGGCTGCTTCAGCCATAAATATTCCTCCTTGTCTCTTTCTTCTATCGTCTCGCTTCTTTGCTGGCAACCTGCAATCGCACAACTGCCCATTGCAGTGCCGCTTCGGCTGCGTCCCAATCCTTTTCTTCCCGGTTGAGCTCGGCAAGCCGATTTTCCGCGCGTTCTTTGGCCTGCTGCGCTCGTGTTACATCGATCTCCGCGGCGAACTCCGCAGCTGGCGCCAATACGGTCATAACATTATCCAAAACCTCGGCATAGCCCCCGCTTACTGCCAGAGTCGTCTTACTAGTGCCCTGCTTGTAGCTCATCTCGCCGGGCACGAGCGTCGACAAAAAAGCGATGTGATTCGGTAACACGCCGAACTCACCCAATTCCCCCGGGGCGGTGACTTCATCGACTTCTTCGTCGAGAAGCATCTGACTCGG
>DASXSW010000078.1:0-12286 GCA_036505755.1 Binatia bacterium
ACCGATGGAGAACGCGTGGTCGGCGTATTTTACGTGCAATGAGTCGCGGTCGGCCTCGGAGTAAACCGCAACTGTTTCGATGTCCAACTCTCGACAGGCGCGTGCGATTCGGACCGCGATTTCTCCCCGGTTCGCGATGAGAATGCGTTTAAACATGCGGACGCAGGCATGAGACGTGAGGTACGAGGCAACAGTCGATCGAAGTAGGGGCAAGGCGCGCCTTGCCCCTACAATTTTCTATTGCCTGATGCCTAACGTTTTCGTCAGAGTGGTATATTCCCATGCTTCTTTGGCGGATTGTGGTCCTGTTTGTTTTTCAACATTTCGAGCGAACGAATCAGCGTCGGGCGGGTGTCTTCGGGATAAATCACCGCATCGATGTAACCCGACTCGGCGGCTTTAAACGGATTGGCAAAGGTTTGGCGATAGTTGTCCACCATCTCGTCGCGCGCCCTCGCCGGATCGCCGGCCTTCTGCAGCGCTTCACGAAAAACAATGTTGATCGCGCCTTCCGGCCCCATGACGGCGATCTCGCCGGTCGGATACGCCAAATTGATGTCGCCGCGCAGATGTTTACTCGACATGACGATGTAGCCGCCGCCGTAGGCCTTGCGCGTCACGACGGTAACTTTGGGCACGGTGGCTTCGGCGTACGCGTAGAGCAACTTGGCGCCGTGGCGAATGATGCCGTGATATTCTTGCTCCGTTCCCGGCAAGAAACCCGGCACATCGACAAAGGTGACGATCGGAATGTTAAAGCAATCGCAGAACCGAATGAAGCGCGCGGCCTTTACCGAAGCGTTGATGTCTAAACAGCCGGCTAGATTGGCAGGTTGATTGGCGACGACGCCAACCGAACGACCACCGAGGCGGGCGAAACCCACCAAAATATTGCGGGCGAATTCCGGTTGCACTTCATAGAAGTAACCCTCATCGACGACCGCAGTAATGAGCTCCTTCATATCGTATGGGCGGTTGGGATTATCGGGAACGAGATCCTTCAATCGCTTATCACGCCGCAATGGATCGTCGTTGCTCGGGCGAAAAGGTGGATCTTCCTGGTTGTTGCCGGGAAGAAAACCGATCAGCTCGCGGATCATCAGCAGACAATCCTTTTCGGAATTGGCGGTGATATGCGCCACGCCGCTTTTGCCGGCATGGGTCTCGGCGCCGCCCAAGGCCTCCTTAGTCACATCTTCATGGGTCACGGTCTTGATCACGTCCGGTCCGGTGATGAACATGTAGCTGTTTGTCGTTACCATGAAGATGAAATCAGTAATCGCCGGCGAGTATACAGCGCCGCCCGCGCATGGCCCCATGATCCCCGTAATTTGCGGTACGACACCGGACGCCATGACGTTACGCTGAAAAATTTCACCGTACCCCGCCAGGCTGTCGACGCCTTCCTGTATGCGCGCGCCGCCGGAATCGTTGAGGCCGATGATCGGCGCCCCGTTCTTTACCGCCATGTCCATCACTTTGCAGATTTTGTCCGCGACAACGCGGCTCAAGCTGCCGCCAAAAACGGTGAAGTCTTGTGAGTAGGCGTAAACCAAACGGCCGTCGACGGCGCCGTAACCGGTGACCACCGCGTCGCCGAGAATTTTTTGTTTGTCCAGCTCGAAATCGGTGCAGTGGTGCGTGCGGAAGCGATCGAGCTCGACGAAACTACCGCTGTCGAGAAGGATGTCGAGGCGTTCCCGAGCTAGAAGTTTCCCTTGCTCGTGCTGACGGCGAGCACGTTCGGGACCACCGCCGGCTTCGGCTTTTTGATTGAGTTCGCGAAGCCTGTCAACATTATTCGCTATCGCCATGAAGAGAAAGTCCTTGGACGCGAAAGAAAAGTCATTCAGTTAGCGAGTGGCGGCATCATAACAAAAGCCCCTGCCCTGTCAACCGAGTTGGCGGCGATGAGCCGCCAAGAAAAGGGCAAAAGTTGCGCTCCGCGACGGCTCGCGTTACTATTCTCACAAGGAAGCCACCGACGAACTTTTCCACGAGCGCACGATCATGTTCGAATCAAAAAATAACCGGGTCCCGAGGCAAAAATCTGTCCAAGCGGACGGTGGCGAATTGAAACTGCGAAACGATCAAGCGCTTTTGCTGGTCGCCGCCAGCGAAGGCGACTCCAATATGCTCTACGCCGCGGGCTTTTTCGTCCCCGACCCATTCATCTTTTTTCAACACAAGAAAACCAAGTATGTCGTGATGAGCGATTTGGAAATCGATCGCGCCAAAAAACAGGCTGATGCCGATCGGGTGCTGTCACTTTCTCTCTATCAAAGGAAGTTGCGAAAGCTCGGCAAGACGCCGGCTACGACCATTGATATCTTGGATGTCCTTTTCCGCGAACGAGGGATCCGTTCGTTGATTGTTCCGGCCAACTTCTCCGCCCTGCTCACCGACCAGCTCAGAGCCAAGGGCTACAGCGTGCAGATCAAGCGCGATCCGTTTTGGGCGCAGCGCGAAACCAAGAATGCCACCGAAGTGAAACAGATTACCGAATCTTTGCGAATCGCAGTGCTCGGTCTCGAGGCCGGCATCCGAATGCTCAAACGAACCAAAACCAAGCGCGATGGCTATCTTTACCTCAACGGCGCGCGGCTGACGTCAGAGATGCTCAAGACAGCGGTCAATACCACAATCATGGCCCACGGCTGGCTGCCCAGCCACACGATCATTTCATCGGGCAATCAATGTGTCGATCCGCATCACGAAGGCAGCGGGCCGATCAAAGCGAACACCTCGATCATCTTCGACATCTTTCCCCGCTCCCAGCGCAATGGCTACTTCGGCGATTTGAGCCGTACCGTCGTGCGCGGTCGTGCCTCCGATAAGCTCAAAGAGATGTACGCAACAGTGCAAGCAGGTCAAGGAATTGGCTATCAACAGATACGCGACGGCGTGAACGGCAGAGACGTGCATCAGAATATTTTGGCTCTCTTCGAATCCCGCGGTTTTCCCACTGGCAAAATCAATGGCAGGATGCAAGGATTCTTTCATGGCACCGGTCATGGGCTCGGCTTGGACATCCACGAGCCGCCGCGCATCGCGCCGATCGATGCCGTGTTGCGCACCGGTCACGTGGTCACTGTCGAGCCCGGGCTTTACTATCTCGGAATCGGCGGCGTGCGTTTGGAAGACGTCGTCGTCGTGACGCCAAAGGGTAATCGTAATCTTACGGACTGCCCGCAGGTTCTCGAAATCTAACACGCTGGGAATGAACTGCGCCATTTTGAATCACCCATTCGTAGCCCCGGCTCTAACTAACGGTTTGAACGAATCACATCCGGCAGCGGCGTCTACTTCATCACATGACTGACCACGGCCAGGTCACGAATTTGATCGCTGATCTCGACCATCCCGACAAACCGACGATCCGTGCCGCTGTCGATGCGCTCATTTCCCTAGCAACGACGTCCCCCGACATTCAGCAAATTCTCCATCAACGCCTGATTGAAACTGGGCACAGGAACTACTGGCCGGCGGCATACATCTTAGGACACCTGCAGCATCCATCCGGCGCGGTCATTCGAAACCTGATCGAAGCGCTCGATCACCGCGAACCCGACATCCGCTGGGCAATCGCGCTGCTTCTGGTTCGCATCGTGAAAACGGAAGGTGATTTCTTAAATCTTCTTGTCGAATTGAGCAAAACCGGCACTGCCAATCAAAAGAGAATGGCGCTTTACTGTATCCGCGATTTGGCTTTATCCGACTCGGTGAGTCTAAATGCTTTGCTCGAAGCCTTGCACGACGGCGATCCGACTGTAAGAGTCGCCGCCGCTATATGTCTGAAGCTAAGATCGGATCTCGATGATGCGGGCAAGACTCTTTTGCTGCAGGTTTATCTGACGGACACAGAACTGAGGGTGCGAAACACCGCGGCCGTCGCACTGGCCGACTTAGGATCACCGGCGCCAGAGTTTTTGATCGCGCTCAGAAGGGCGAGCGAGAGCGACAATGATCAAGTCAGAAAGGCGGCCATCGCTGCGCTTGAACTGCTGAAAAAAAGAAGGTCCGCTCCAGCGGAAAATTAATGCCGCTGAAGCGGACCCCTAGGTGGACTGAGGGGGATTCCAAGGCTCCAGGCCCGAATCCCCGTCAAAGATTCCGCCTAGAGCCTAGGTCTCAGCCACCTCGCAGACAGTACATTTATCAATCATGTCTGGACCACCTCCTTTCCCTGCTGATCGCAGTTTACGAAAGTGATTTCGAACTGTCAATTGGAAATTGAATCTTGCTTGCGATTTTTTAACCAACAGGCGACGTTCATTCTCGTAAGCAATTTTCAGCGCGCCAACGAAACTGACTCAGTTGCACGTTGCCATTTCTCCCGTCACGGATGCTCCGACTCCAAAAACCAATCCGTCGGAATTTCTCGCCCCACTCGCGCTTCCCGCGCCCGCGCCAACACTTCGCTGCCGACTGCGGCGAACTGCAAACCGAGACCGACGTTGTTGCAAAAACAACTGATGGCATCGTCCTTAGTGCGGCCGGGATGTTGACCGTTGACCAGCTCGGAGAGCGTTGGAAAGTCCCAGATGGCGCAATCCTCACGCGTGAGCGGATGCTGCCAACCTTCCGCGACATCGGGAATCGACTTCCGGTCGACGCCGATGGCGATTTGGAACGGTTTAGCTTCGCGCCAGTGAATGATCAATGGATCGGCGCGTTTGTAAGTCGTAACGTCGAGCTCACACGGTTTCACACAGGAGACATGCATTCCCGACTGCAGCATTTCACCCGGAAACAGCGCAGAAATCGAATTGGTCGTGCAGATCACCATATCCGCGCCGTCGATCGCTGCCGCGGCACTGTCCGATTCGATTAAGCTTGGCGAAACCTTTTCCGACCATTCTTCAATAAAGTGCCGCCGCGATTCCGGGGTGGGGCTGAAAACCTTCACTTGCTTTAACTCTCGCATTATCGACATCGTGACTAAATGCGCGCTGGCCTGCCAGCCGGCGCCCAACAAAGCCATCACGTGGGAATTCTTGCGCGCGAGATAGCGCGCCGCGATTGCACTGGCGCCTGCAACGCGCAATTTTTGCACGTAGCCGTCGGGAAAAATTGCCAGCGGCTCGCCAGTCTCGGTGCTGAAGAGCATCACCAATCCGACGAATTTGTCGCCCCCGGCGACGGGCAATTTGTCTTTGCGCACGCCGCCGGCCTTTTCGTACCATTTGACGACGCTCGAATTGAGTCGCAGCGCGGCGACATTGCGATTGGGCAGGACGCCGCTCATGGTTTTGTACTCATAGAATTCGCCGGGCTTGGTCGGACTGAAAACATCGTAGCGCGGCACCGTCGCCGCCATGCCGTTACCGAGATCGCGATAGGCTTCTTCGAGCACGTCGAGACATGCGCCCACCGGTAGAATCTTTTCAATGTCTTTGTTCGACAGAATGAGCATGAAGAGCCTCCAAAAATTCGCGCACGCGGCGATCGCAGCCAGTCATATTGCCATCGACTGACTTTTTCAAGTTGACTTGCCGATTCTGTTGACAGATCGGCGCTCGATGGTGTTTCATCAGCTGCACCTCGAGAATGTAAGTCTGACGACGATGCGATGCCGACTCGGGTTGATTATCACTCTGCTCTGGAGCACCATTTTTCTTGCGCCTATTTCTACAAGCGCCAATCCGTACCTCACCAAGCCCGGAGAAGCTCCGACGCTAGTCTACGCTGCCACTTGCGCGACAAGCGGCGGATTCATTCACATGTACACCGCACTCGACCAAAATCTTTTCGCCAAATACGGCATCTCGGTCAAACATGTGGTGATCCGAACCGGCACCAATATCAACCTTGCAGCTCTCGCGACCGATGAGATCCAGTTTCTTTACTGTGCCGCCGACTCGACGATTCCCGGCATGGCAGCGGGCAGCGACGCAATGCTCGTCGCGTCGCCTTTAGTGGGACTGCCCTATGTGATCATCGCGCGCAAGGAGATTCGCACCGTCCAGGACCTGAAAGGAAAAAGCATCGGCGTAGGATCCGTCGGCGGATTGCCCTATCGTCTATTGAGAGTCTTCGTCAAAAAGTTCAATCTCCAAGACACGCAGATTCGGCCGGTGGGAGGCAGCCAGCCGGAACGCTACAACGCCATCCTCCAAGGAGTCATTGATTCCGGACCGTTTACTCCGCCGATGGACGCTCGCGGCCGGAAAGACGGCTTTAACCTCGTCTATCATCTCAACGATCTGGGTTTGCCCGCCATCTACAGCTCATTGCACACGAACGCCAAAACTATTCGCGAGCGCCGCCAAACGGTGCAACGTTTGGTCGCCGCACTGGCGGAGGCCGTCAAATTCGTCGAAGACAATCCGGAAAAGGCAAAGGCGTCAGTGGCAAAAATTCTTAGGGTCCAGGACGAGGACGTTCTCCAGTCTTCTTACGATGCCTATGCCAAGAAACATGTCAATCGGCGTCTTGTCGTGCCGCTTAACGCTGTGGTGGAGTCCATCGACGTCGCGCGCGAGGCCGGCGCCAAGATCACCAGGAAAGCCAACGAAATCGTCGACAATAGTTTTGCCGAGAATCTGGAAAAAAGTGGATTTTTGAAAGAACTCTGGGGCGGCAAGCTACCGTAATAAGCGTACGCTCGATCATGAAATGGGCGGAAATGGATCAAGCGTTAGCGGAAGGAAGTTACGAGATGGCGGCGTCGGGTTGGTCGACGACTGGCGCTGCCAGCTCGCAGGGAGTTCAGATCGTCATGGAAGAGATCCGGGCCGAGTTCAAGCTAGAGACGACGCCCGAGCCGTCGAAGGCGTTCGATTGGCGCTTTGTGCAAAAATAACCGGATCGGGGGCCAGATGAGCTTCTGAGTTTTAGGATTCGAGTTGTTTCATTCTTTGCAGCAGCTCTTTAACCGATGATTTCGCGATGACCCGTTCAAACTGGGCGCGATAGTTATTGACGATACTGATGTGATCGATGAGCATGTCGTATACTTTCCACTGGCCGTCAATGTCGTGCAGCCGGTAATCGATGGCAAAATCGTCGCGGCTGCCGCTCACCACTTTGGTTTCCACACTTGCGAGAATGCCATCTCGAATCTCGCGTTTGTATTGAATCGTCTCATCCCCTGCCGCCCGGACGGACCGGCCAAAAAAGCGCAAGACCATCTGGGTATAAGCATCGATGAATTCCTGCTGTTCGTTGGCCTCGAGCGCATTCCAGTGCGCCCCCAGAGACCGCTTCGTCATCTCGGAGAAATCGAATCGGCTGTTAATGAGTTTCAGAGCTTTGTCCGGCAGACCGGTCTGGCGCAATTCCGCTACCGGGGTATTGACCAGAATCGTGACGAATTCGTTCATGGTCGCGCTGAGTTGCGTCGTCGCATCAGTGCCCGACGCGCGGGAAGGTGTGACAAATGCAACTAAAACCACAACAATCAACGCTAAAGTATTAAAATATTTCATGTTGCTCCCTATTGTTTGAAAAACAGTTAAAATGTTAACTTGTTTGTTAGACGGATGCAAACAGCGCAAGGATGTAACCGATTTAGAACTTCAATCGGATCTGGTGTGGCATACCTCGTCTGGGAGCGGCTTGTGTCATGAAACTGCTTTGCTATATCTCGAATTAATTTAGAGGTCTCTTTCCGTGTACTACTTCGCCTACGGTTCCAACATGAATTGGCCGCAGATGCAGCGGCGTTGCCCGTCAGCCGGATTCGTCTGCGTTGCCCGTCTTGCCAATTATCAGTTTGGCATCACCCGCCATTCCCGCCTACGCGACTGCGGCACTGCCAACATTTTTCCGATCGACCAGCAAGAAGTCTTGGGAATTGTTTATGAAGTCAGCGAGGCGGATCTCGTAATCCTCGACGGCTTCGAAGACGGCTACCGGCGGGAGATTTTACCGGTGTGTGCCCTCGCAGATGGAAAGCAACCGTTGAATGCTTTGGTGTATATCGCTGAAATTGAAAAAGATGTTCCGCTTCCTACTGCCGAATACAAACGCCTGATCCTCGACGGAGCCAAGCATTGGAACCTGCCCGCGTCCTATCTTTCGATGCTCGAAAAGATCCAGGCGATCAAATAGCCTTTAGAAATATTTTAGCGTTTCCGCCATCGTCGAAATCTTCTTGCACCTGATAGACAAGCCCTCACCCCTGCGGTAGGATCAGCGCAAATCCAGGTTCATTCGCTAGCTTTTATGGCGTTGGACGTTCAAGCTCTCCGCATTCAAGCAACACACGTTGCGCGGCATCCCCGGACACGCAAGATTGCGATTTGGTTCGTCTCGATCTTCATCGCAATCGGCGTCTTACTGGGCCTGGTTGCGCCGCCGCTGATCCGCGGCAAAATCGCTAGTCAGTTATCCGACAAACTCCACCGCCAGGTTTCCATCGAACAAATCAGGATCAATCCGTATGCGCTGACCTTGACGATCCGCGGCTTTCTGATGAAGGAGCGGCAAAGTGAGATCCCCGCGGTTTCCTTCGCGGAGCTTTTCGTCAACCTGGAGATGCAGTCGCTCTTCCGCTTGGCTCCGGTGATCAAAGAGCTGCAGCTGGTGAAGCCCTATGTCAATTTGATCCGCAATGACGACCTCAAATACAACTTTCAAGATCTCATCGATGAATTTACCTCCGGCCCACCCGGGCCGACGCCGCGGTTCGCGCTCAACAATATTGAGATCATCGACGGAAAAATCGACTTCGACGACCGGCCGGAGAAAACCAAACATGCAATTACGTCGCTCAAAATCGGCGTTCCATTCATCTCGAGCTTCCCTTCGTACGTCGATATCGAGGTCAAACCGGAATTTGGCGCGGTGATCAATGGCGCGCCTTTTCACTTAGGCGGCGAAACCACCCCGTTCAAAGATTCCCGGGACAGCACTTTCAATATCAATATCGACAAATTGGAAATCGCCAAATATCTCAAATACTCGCCCGTAACATTGAACTTCACAGTGCCGTCCGGTCAGCTGCACGGCAAGCTAACAGCCAGTTTCAGAGCACCCAAAAATAATCCGTCGGTGCTCTCGATAGGAGGCAATCTCGGCTTGACGGATCTTGATATGCAGCAAACCGGCGGCGCGCCATTGGTTAAGTTGCCGAGTTTCGAAGTGCTGATCGACGCCATCGAAGTATTTGCCAATAAGACATCACTCAAATCCATTAAATCCGAAGGCCTCGAACTTTATGTGCATCGCGGCCGCGACGGCAAGGTGACCCTTGCCAATCTAGTTGGCGTTGCCGCTGAGACCAAAGCGCCGGAAACGAAGCCAGAGCCAAAGACAGACGGCAAACCGTTCATCTATGCCATCGAGGAAATCGCGTTGGGGGGAGCGACGATTCACGTTGCTGATGAGCAGCCGAAGCAGCCCTACAAGACACGCTTGGACAACGTTAATTTCAAAGTTACCGGGCTGACCAACGAATCGGGCAAGAAGGCCAACGTCGAGCTCTCTTTCGAATCCGAGGCCAAGGAAAAATTTTCCCACACGGGCACACTCCAACTCACGCCGCTCATAGCGGAAGGCAAGCTCGACATCGAAGGCCTGAAACCCGGCGCGCTCCGCCCTTATTATGACGATGCGCTCGCGGCGGAGATCAAAGACGGATTTTTCGATCTGTCGACGAAGTACAGTTTCGAGGCCAAAGACGGGCAATCAGATATCAAATTAAGTGATCTGGCCGCGAATCTCCGCGCCTTGCGGCTTGAGCTCGCCGGGCAGCCCCAACCCCTTTGGCGCGTGACGTCTCTGGCGATTAAGGACGGCGCGATAGATGTCGCTAAAAAAACCATTGTCATCGGCTCGCTCGAAGGAAAGGAGGGCAATGGCTACATCCAACGGGACACCGATGGCAAACTCAATTTGGCCCGCATCGCTAAGACTCAACCCTCGGCCCCGGCTCCAGCCCGGCCGGCAAAGCCAAGTGAAGGCGAATGGCGCATCGACGCCAAACAGATACTCTTAGAGCGCTTCAGAATCAACGTGGACGATCGAAGCAATGCTAAACCCGCAAAAATCAACGTGTCAGACCTCTCGGTGCGCGGAGAAAACTTCTCGACTGCCAAGAATCAGCGAGGCAAAGCCACGATACGCGCGCGAATCAATGACAAGGGCATGTTAAGGTTGGTCGGCACCGCCACGGCCAATCCAGTCAACGCTAAATTCGTCGTCGACGCCCAAGACCTGGACCTTCTTTCCGTTCAGCCCTATCTTGACGATCGAGTCAATTTCCTGTTGACCGGCGGCAGCGCCGGCACAAAGGGCGAGTTCACCTTTGATGCCGCTGGCACCGGGCCCGCAAAAATGAATTATCAGGGTGCCGTGCAGGTTGCCGACTTCGGCGCCGTAGAACGGGACAGCCAGCAGGACCTGCTAAAGTGGAAATCGCTGGGGCTGGACGCCCTCCAGTTTGATCTAGAACCGTTCCAGTTGCGTATCGGCGAGATCAATCTCACTGAATTTTATTCACGCCTGATTCTCGGCGCAGACGGGAAAATCAACCTGCAAAAGTTGGCTCTGCAAAAAGAAGAGCAGAAAAGCGAGCCTCCGGCGCAGGATAAACCGGCTGAAACGCCCGCAGCTACCGCCGCAAGCGATGCCGCAGAGCCAAAAGCCATCACCATCGGCAAAATTAATCTCAAGGACGGCAACATCCAATTCAGTGATTTCTTCATCAAACCCAATTACTCCGCCAACCTGACCACGGTTCAAGGCGCCATTTCCGAGCTCAAGCCGGAAGTGCCGGGCGACCTCGATCTTCAGGCGCGACTGGACAACGCCGCGCCGGTGGAAATAAAAGGCAAGATCAATCCGCTGTCCAAAGATCTCTTTTTCGACATCGTTGCCGATGCCAAAGAAATCGAGCTGAGTCCAATGTCGCCTTACTCAGTCAAGTACGTCGGATACGGGATCACAGGAGGTAAGCTTTCATTCAATGTCAAGTACAAAGTGGAGAACCGTAAGCTGAGCGCCGAAAACAAAATCATTCTGAACCAGCTCACTTTCGGTGAGAAGGTCGAGAGTCCCACGGCTACCAAGCTGCCCGTGCTGCTCGCTGTCGCGCTGATGAAAGACCGCAACGGCGTCATCGATGTCGATCTGCCGATCAGCGGCTCGCTCGATGATCCGCAGTTCAGCGTCGGTGGGATTGTGCTGAGAGTCATCATCAACTTGATCACCAGAGCGGTGACCGCTCCCTTTTCGTTGCTGGCGTCGGCTTTCGGCGGCGGCAGCGGCGGCGAAGAGTTGAGCTATATCGAGTTTGACAACGGCCGGTCGAATTTGAATCAAGCCGCTCAGGCCAAAGTCGCGACTCTGGCGAAAGCCTTGAACAATCGCCCGGCGCTCAAGCTGGAAATTACCGGCCGAGTCGATCCGCTGACCGATCTCGATGGCCTCAAACGAGTCGGCATCGAACGCAAAGTTAAGGCGCAAAAGCTCAAGGAGCTGGCGCGCAAAGGCGAGGCGCCGCGCTCAGTAGATGATGTTCAAGTCGCCACAACCGAGTACCCGCAATTTTTGAAAGCCGCCTACGGTGAGGAAACCTTCCCCAAGCCGCGGAACCTGATCGGCCTGGCTCAGGATCTCCCCGTTCCTGAGATGGAAAGGTTGATGATGCAGCACGCGAAAGCAAGCGACGACGACATGGGCCAGCTCGCCAGCCAGCGAGCACAAGGCGTGCGCGATGCGCTCTTGGCGACTGGACAAGTAGGAGCGGAGCGTCTCTCTGTCATCGCTGTCAAGCCGTTCACGCCCGAGGAGAGACAAAAACTAAAAGGTCGGCCGAACCGAGTCGATTTCGCGATGAAATAGACCAGCCGTCGGGCTCAATTTTCACCTTCATTTACTCCCCTCCCTGACTTCTCGAAAAGTTGTGCCGCCTGCCCTTCTGTTATAGACTCGCTTTGCATTCAGGAGGCTCGTCCATGACACAAGCACGAAAGACCGCCAAACCCAAAGTAACCATTATCGCCAGCAAAGGCGCGAACCAGGCGATCAACTATTTACTTGAGGACCGCGACGAGCTGGAGTGGCTCGTGGCCATAGGCCGGAATCACAAAGGCGATATTTTCTTCTATGATACCGGCGGCGATATCATTCAGGATTTGGGTGCTCTGGAATATATCAAGGAGAGAATCGTTAGAGATTATTTCGGCGAATCGGAGGAATAGTGCTTCGCCGAAGGCGAAGCCGTTCAAGGTTCAAAGTAAAGCGCCGATCCACCTCGAACTTTGAACCCTTGAACGATTGAACCTTTTTTCTAACCAACAGGTATCTTCGGTTTGATTCTCAACGGCGGCGAACCTTC